>NZ_JBSGZJ010000269.1:0-9824 GCF_053610925.1 Streptomyces sp. NPDC054847
CCCGTGCGGTGACGTGCCGTGACCGGGTCATGCCCTGACCACATGCGGTCCTGTGCTCAGGGCATGACCGGATCACGCCGTGACCGCGTGAGGTCCTGAGCTCATCCGAGGCGCTTGACCGCCGCCTCGACGCGCTCGTCGGTCGCGGTGAAGGCCACGCGCACGAAACGCCCGCCCGCCTCGCCGTAGAAGTCGCCGGGCGCGACCAGGATGCCCAGGCCGGCCAGGTACGCGACCGTGTCCCAGCACGGCTCGTCACGGGTGACCCACAGGTAGAGGCTGGCCTCGCTGTGCTCGATCCGGAAGCCGTGCGACTCCAGCGCCGTCCGCAGAGCCGTGCGCCGGGCCGCGTACCTGGCGCGCTGCTCGGTGACGTGCGTGTCGTCGCCGAGCGCGGCGACGGTGGCGGCCTGGACGGGGGCGGGGGTCATCATGCCGCCGTGCTTGCGGATCTTCAGCAGCTCCCCGAGCACGTCCGCGTCGCCCGCGACGAAGGCGGCGCGGTAGCCGGCCAGGTTGGAGCGCTTGGAGAGCGAGTGGACGGCCACCACGCCCGTGTACGAGCCGCCGCAGACATCCGGGTGGAGCACGGAGACCGGCTCGGCCTCCCAGCCCAGCTCGAGGTAGCACTCGTCGCTGAAGACCAGCACGTCGTGCTCGCGCGCCCAGGCGACGATCCGCGTCAGCTCGTCCTTGTCCAGCACCCGGCCGGTCGGGTTGGACGGCGAGTTGAGCCAGAGCAGCCGGAGGCCCATCGGGTCGAGCTCGGTCGGGTCGTCGTAGACGACGGGGGTCGCGCCGCAGAGCCTCGCGCCGACCTCGTACGTGGGGTAGGCGAGACGCGGGTAGGCGATCCGGTCACCGGCGCCCAGGCCCAGCTGCGTCGGCAGCCAGGCAACCAGCTCCTTCGAGCCGACGACGGGCAGGACGTTGGTGTGCGCCACGTTCACCGCGCCGAGCCGGCGCTCGACCCAGGACACGAGCGCGTCGCGCAGCGCCGGCGTGCCCCAGACCGTCGGGTAGCCCGGCGAGTCGGCGGCGGCGACGAGAGCCTTCCTGATCAGCTCGGGCACCGGGTCGACCGGGGTGCCGACGGAGAGGTCCACGATGCCGTCGGGGTGGGCAGCGGCCGTGGCCTTGTAGGGCTCGAGCTTGTCCCAGGGGAAGACGGGGAGTCGCGAGGAGACTGCGGGCACGGCGGCGCTCACTTTCGGGTACGGGCGTCGTTTCGGGCTGTGTCGGTCAGGGCGTCGGACGGCGGGGTCGCCCACGGGCCTCGGCGACGGCCGGGCGTGCCGGGCGCGTCACCCGGGTGTGCCGGCCGCGCGCGTCAAACGCCTCGGTCCCGTACGGACGACGAACCGTACGGGACCGGGGACATGCGGACAGGATCAGCCGTTCTGCGGCGGCAGGGCGGCGATGAAGGGGTGGTCCCGCTCGATCAGGCCGAGCTTGGAGGCACCACCGGGCGAACCGAGCTCGTCGAAGAACTCGACGTTCGCCTTGTAGTAGTCCTTCCACTCCTCGGGAGTGTCGTCCTCGTAGAAGATCGCCTCGACCGGGCAGACCGGCTCACAAGCACCACAGTCGACGCATTCGTCCGGGTGGATGTACAAGGACCGGGAGCCCTCGTAGATGCAGTCGACGGGGCACTCCTCGATGCACGCCTTGTCCTTGACGTCGACACAAGGCTGCGCGATGACGTAGGTCACGCTGTCGTTCCTCCTCGATAAGGGCTGGCTTGCGCGGGAGCGCGGCGTCGTCGATGCCCACCCCTAGTATCTCCGTTCTTGGTAACGATCCGAACAGGAGGGGCTCACAGAGCTGTGGAATTCACTGCGGGCGGACGGCTCGAGATCAGGATCAGCCCTGATGACGTGGGCAAACGCGTCTCGGTGCGACGCTTGAGCAACGCTGAAGCACCAGTCGCGAAGTTCACCGACACGGTCGGTGTTCTCACATCATGGACCGGGGGTGTGCTGGTGATCACACGCCGGACGGGTGAGAGCGTCCGCATCCCGGAGTCCTCGCTGGTCGCGGGAAAGGTCGTCCCCGCGGAGCCTGCCCGGCGCCGGGGCCCCGCGGCCGATTTCCAGGAGCTGGCCAGGGTCACGGCGCGCGCCTGGCAGCCGGTGGAGAGCGAGCGGCTCGGTGACTGGGAGCTGCGGGCGTCGGCGGGTTTCACCAGACGGGCGAACTCGGTCCTCCCTCTGGGTGACCCGGGCATGCCGCTGGACGACGCGCTGACGCGGGTGCGGGACTGGTACGCGGCTCGCGGCCTTCCGGCGTACGTGCAGACCGCGACAGGCGCGGCCGGCACACAGGAGGAACTCTGCGCCGAGTTGGAGGCGCGGGGCTGGCGCGCCGAGGTCTCGGCGGAGGTGCGGGTCGGGGGCCTGGCGGCGGTGGGCGACCTGGACGCGGTCGTTTCCCGTGTCAGGTTGTCCCGCTCCTTCGACGAGGCGTGGCTACGGCGCTACCAGCGGTCCAATGTGCCAGGACCACATGTGCTCAAGGTCCTCGGCAGCGGCCCTTCCGTATGGTTCGCCTCCATACCCGGAGAGGGCCAGGTCCCTGCGGCGATCGGCCGTTGTGTGGTCGACGCACGCTGGGCGGGCTTCATGGCCGTGGAAGTGGACCCGGCGTACCGGCGCCAAGGGCTCGCGAAGGCGATCATGGCCGCCCTGGCGCGCCGGGCCCTAGAGGAGGGCGCCTCGGCTGCCTGGCTCCAGGTCGAGTCGGACAATGACGGGGGGCGTGCCCTGTACGCCGGTATGGGCTTCCGGGTCCATCACCACTACCACCACTACCGGGCGACGTAGGCCGGGGGTACGAGCTCATGCACCAGAACGACCGGAGGTCCCGCTTCGCGCAGGAGGCCCGCTCGCAGCGACCGGACGTGGCCCTGCTCTGCCTGCTCATCGGCGCGGAGGCCGACCCGTCACTGGACGAGGCCGGCATGGACGCGGCCCAGATCGAACTGGACCGCCTGGCCGGGATGCTCCCGTACGGGCTGCGGGACCCGCACGCGTGGGCGGCGGCCGTCGCCGGCCTGCTGGGCGGCCGGGAGGGCTTCCACGGCACGGCCGACGACTACCAGCACCTGGAGTCCTCCCTGCTCCACGAGGTCCTGCGCCGCCGCCGGGGCCTGCCGATCCTGCTCTCCGTCGTGTGGACCGAGGTCGCCCGCCGCGCGGGCGCCCATGTCTACGGAGTGGCCCTGCCGGGCCACTTCGTGGTCGGCTTCGGCGACCCGGAGGATCCGGCCGGGCAGGTGCTGGCCGACCCGTTCGCGGCCGGGCGGGTGCTCTCCGGCGCGGAGGCCGACCTCCTCGTCACGGGCGCCGTCGGCACGCCGGTGACCCCCTCCATGCTGACGCCCGCGGATCCTCTCGCGGTGGTCTCCCGCATCCTCAACAACATCCGCGCCTGGGCGGCCCAGCGCCCGGAGCACTCGGCGGTCGCCCTCTGGGCGCTCGACCTCCTTCTTCTCCTCCCTTCCCACCCGGCCCGCCTCCGCTTCGAGCGCGCCCAACTGCTGGTCCAGCGGGGCGACTTCCTGACGGGCGCGGCGGAGATGGACGCGTACGCCGAGGTCGTGGACGCGGTCGAGCCGACGGCCGCGGAGGAGATCCGTGGGCGGGCCAGGGCGGCCCGGGCCATGCTCAACTGAGCCGATACCGGACCGGGCCGGGACGGGCCGGGCGGGGCGGGGCCGCGGCGAACGGAGCCTGCCTCCGGGGCACGCCAGGACGGGCCGCTGGGAGCCACGCCGGGCCGGGCCGGCTTCCGCGTCTACCGGAATTCGTGCACGACCTGGATCTCGCCGACGATGTGCGCGTTGAACTCGTCGAGCTCCTCGGCCGGCACCCAGAGCTCGAGGATCGTCTTCCCGCCGGCCTGCTGCACGGGATACCGCGCGACGAACTCGGACTCGACCTCGAACCGCGTCACGAACCCGGCGCCGTCGTGCTTGACGTTCCAGTCCCGGGCGATGCGGATCGCGTAGTCCTCGTTGAGCACGGGATAGAAGATCGGCTGCTCGGGCAGCCTCGGCGGCCACGCCCGCCATCCCGACTCCAGCACCAGCCCCAGCTCGACGGGGCCGGTGGGGCGCCACAGGGTCGTGGTGGGGGTGGTGGCCTGCTGCTGCCTGGTCATGATCCGCTCTCGGAAGTCGGGCGTGCTGGATGTGGGACCGGACGATAGCCCGCGCACTGCCGGACGGCCACGGCGTTTCCTGACACCGCGGCGGCCGGGGGCGGCAGGAGCCACGGCTCCCGTGGAGCCGGCAAGGGAGCCTTCGGCTCAAGTCCGCTGTGACTTGCGCCGCTTGCGGTCTGCCAGGCGGTAACGGCCTTGGATGCGTTGATCGCCTCATGAGATTCTGTTCGCACGCGCGTTCTGCGAACACAGGCTCGCACGGGGGGACTTCGCACTGTGGCCGTAACTGTGCCCGACTGGGCAGACACGCTGCTTGACGTCATCGGCGTCAACTGGCCGAACGTCGACGAGGATGCCTACCGCGACATGGCGGACTCCCTCCGGGAGTTCGCCGAGGACCTCGAGGACGACGGCCACCTCGCGAACCAGCACGTGCAACGTTTGCTGTCCTCCGGCCACGGAGAAGCCCTCGATGCCCTCAACGGCCACTGGGGCAAGGTCAAGGACAAGCACATCAAGGACATCGCCGGGGCCGCCCGCATCATCGCGGGCGCCCTGGACAACGCCGCCACGGCGATCGAGGCCATGAAGTACGCCGCCCTCGTCCACCTCGGCGTCCTCGCCGGCAAGGCGGGCATCTCGATGGCTCTCATACCCGTCACCGGCGGACTCTCCATGCTTCTCGGCGCCGCCGCCATCGCCGCCTGCCAGCAGGCCGTCCGCAAGGTCATCAAGGAATGCATGGAGGAGGTCGTCGCCTACATCGTCTCGGCGATGACCGAACCCGCCGTCGCGGCCCTCGAGAACATGGCCGCCGACCTCGCCATCCAGCTCGGCGCCGACGCGCTCGGCCTCCAGGACGGCGTGGACATGAACCAGGTCGGCCAGGCGGGCAAGGACGGCCTCAAGGAAGGCGTGCAAGGGGCCAAGGACGCCATGCACCTCGCCTCCGCCGGTGGCGCGGGCGGACCCGGGCCGGGCCCCGGCGCCGGCAAGGGCGTCCACATCGAGCACTCCGAGCACGACCGGGCCGGCACCCAGCTGAACCTGGTCAGCATCGGCGTCCACGGAAAGACCGCCGGCAAGTTGACGAAGGCCAAGTCCCATCACGGCCGCACCCGCGGCAAGGACGACATCGCCGGCGCACTGGATCCCGTGGTCGACAAGGCCATGGAGGCCCTGGGCAAAGCCACCAAGGAAATGGGCGACCACCTCGGCAAGAAACTCCCCAAGGCCGTCAAGGACATCTCCGTCACCCAGAAGAACACCGACCTCGACATCAAGAACCGCATGGCCCGCCAGCGCCTCACCGACGGCGACGACCGGCGCGGGGACGGCAAGGGCGGCCCTCAATCCGGAGCCGGCCGGCCCAAGGACTCCGCCCACACCAGGCCGGAATCCCTCAAGAACGCCAAGGACGATCCGCGCCGCAACGGCATCTCGCTGGAGAAGAAGACCTGCGAGAACGACCCGGTGGACGTCGCCACCGGCGAGATGACCCTGCCCCAGGTCGATCTGTCCCTGCCGGGTGTCCTCCCCCTCGTACTGCGCCGGACCCACCTCTCGGAATACAGGTACGGCGTCTGGTTCGGCCGCAGCTGGGCCTCCACCCTGGACGAACGGATCGAGCTCGACCCGCTCGGCGCGGGCGCGATCTGGGCCCGCGAGGACGGCTCGATCCTGGTCTACCCCCGGCTGCCGCAGCCGGGCGACACCGACGGGGTCCTGCCTCTGGAGGGCGCCCGTCTGCCCCTCCTGTACGGCGGCCAGGAGAACGCGGAGACCACCTACCGCGTCACCGACCCGCGCTCGGGCCTGACGCGCTCGTTCACCGGCAGCCCGTACAACGAGTCCCCCGCGTACTGGCTCGCCGGGATCGAGGACCGCAACCACAACCGGATCGCCTTCACCCGTCGCGGCGACGGAAGCCCGACGACGCTCACCCATGACGGCGGCTACCGCGTGACCCTCGTCATCGAGGACGCGCGCGTACGCGAGCTGGCCCTCCGCACGCCCGACGGCCCCGTCACCGTCATGCGCTACGGCTACGACCCGCAGGGCAACCTCGACGCGGTCGTCAACTCCTCGGGCCTGCCCCTCCGCTTCACGTACGACCCGGACGCAAGGATCACGTCATGGACCGATCGGAACGACTCCACCTTCCGGTACGTCTACGACAGCGCCGGCCGAGTCGTCCGCACGATCGGCCCGGACGGCTACCTCTCCTCCACGTTCGGCTATGACGTCCATGGCGAGACGGGCGCCCCCATCACCCGGTACACGGACTCGGTCGGCGCGACGAAGGTCTTCCACTTCAACGACCACCTCCAGGTCGTCGCGGAGACCGACCCGCTCGGGAACACCACCCACCAGACCTTCGACCGCTACGACCGCCTCCTCTCCCGCACCGACGCGCTCGGCCGGACCACGGCGTACACCTACGACGAGCGAGGCAACCTCACGGTTGTCGAGCACCCGGACGGCACCAGGGCCGACATCGAGTACAACGAGCTGAACCAGCTCACGTCCGTCACCGGCCCGGACGGTGCGACGTCGCGGCAGGAGTACGACGAGCGCGGCAACCCGACCCTCTTCACACGCCCGAACGGGTCGACGACGCGCCTTACCCATGGGCCGCGCGGCCAGCTCACCGGGGTCGACGACTCCCTGGGTGCGTTGGACCGGGTGCACTGCGACGCTGCCGGTCTCCCCCTGGCGGTCCGCGGCCCGCTCGGCGCGGTCACCCGCTACACGCGGGACGCCTTCGGGCGGGCGATCAGGATCACCGATCCACAAGGCCGCACCACCGAGCTGGAGTGGACCGTCGAGGGCAAACTCGCCCGTCGGACCGACCCGGACGGCGCGCAGCAGTCGTGGACGTACGACGGCGAGGGCAACTGCCTTGTCCACACGGACGCGGTGGGCGGCGAGACCCGCTTCGAGTACACCCACTTCGACCTGGTCGCCGCCCGCACCGCACCGGACGGCGCGCGCCACCAGTTCGCTCATGACACGGAGCTGCGACTCGCTGCCGTGACCGACCCACAGGGCCTCACCTGGAGCTACGAGTACGACGCGGCGGGGCGCCTCACCTCCGAGACGGACTTCGACGGCCGCACCCTCACTTACGCGCACGATGCGATGGGCCGCCTCACATCGCGCACGAACGGCCTCGGACAGACCGTCCGCTTCGAACGCGACTCGGCAGGCCGTGTCGTCACCAAGGACGCCGAAGGAGCCGTCACCCGCTTCGCCTACGACATCCACGGCCACCTCGCCGGTGCCGTCGGTCCGGACGCGGAACTGGCATTCGTCCGCGACAGCTCGGGCCGGATCCTCCGGGAGATCTGCAACGGCCGTGAACTGACCAACTCCTACGACGAGACCGGCCGCCGTGTCCGCCGCACCACGCCCTCCGGAGCGGTCAGCACCTGGTCCTTCCCCGGTGATCTCCATGCGGAGCTGAACGCCTCCGGCCATCACGTCGTCTTCGAGTTCGACGAGACGGGCAGGGAGAGCACCCGCCGTATCGGCGACGCCCTGGCGATCGAGCACGCCTACGACGTCGCCGGCCGACTGACCGAGCAGCGGGTCCGGGGCGCCGACGAGAGGACCCTCCAGCACCGTACCTACACGTACCGCGCGGACGGCCACCTGACTTCGGTCGACGACAGGCTCGGCGGCCGCAGGCAACTGGAGCTGACCCGGGAAGGCAGGGTCACGGGCGTCACCGCCCGGAACTGGAGCGAGCGGTATGCCTACGACGAGGCCGGTAACCAGACAGCGGCCTCCTCGCCGGGCAGCGGCGATGCCGACGGCCCGCGCGAATACACCGGCACCCGTATCACCCGTGCGGGCCGGGTCCGTTACGAACACGACGCCCAGGGCCGGGTCGTCCTGCGACAGAAGGCACGCCTCTCTCGCAAGGACACCTGGCACTACGGTTGGGACGCCGAGGACCGCCTGATCTCCGTCACCACACCGGACGGGACGCGCTGGCGCTACCTGTACGACGCGCTGGGCCGCCGAATCGCGAAGCAGCGACTGTCGGCCGACGGGACGACGGTCGCCGAGGAGGTGACGTTCACCTGGGACGGCGACACCCTGTGCGAACAGACCACCTCGCTGGCCGGCACCGCCGAGTCCGTCGCCCTGACGTGGGACCACGACGGCGTCCAGCCGGTCACCCAGGTCGAACGCCGTCTCCTGGACCAGTCGGAGGTGGACCGGCGTTTCTTCGCGATCGTCACGGACCTCGTCGGCACGCCCCGCGAACTCATCGACGAGCAGGGTGAGGTGGCCTGGCGCACCCGCGCGACCCTGTGGGGCACGACGACGTGGCACCGGAGCGCGGCCGCGTACACGCCGCTGCGCTTCCCGGGCCAGTACTTCGACCCGGAGTCCGGCCTCCACTACAACCGCCACCGCCACTACGACCCCGAGTCGGGCCGCTACCTCTCCCCGGACCCCCTGGGCCTGGTCCCGGCCCCGAACGCGGTCACGTACGTCGACAACCCGACGCGGTGGATCGACCCGCTGGGGCTGGCGCAGTGCCCGCACAAAGGAGAAGGCAAGCCGCGGCACAGTGTTGTGCTCGGCATGAACCAGCCGCCGCCCGAAGGCGCCTCGAACCGATTGGCGCGGTACCTGCGCAATGACCCCAACGACCCGGAGCACGACCCTGAACGGCCGCAGGATCCGGGGGCGCACACTTACAACGGAAAGCCGTACGACGAAGTCGAGGCCGGCGGCCCCGTGTGGATGACGAACGTGGAAGCAGCGGTGGGTGACCGAAACACCACCTTGTCGATCACCCTGGACGGCATGCCGAACAAGGCCGGCGAAACAGGCAACTGGAATACACCCGAGACCATTGTTGAAGCTTTCCAGCAGGCAGTCCGGGACGGCAAGGGCTTCAGTAAGGACCTCAACAACTTGCCGGTCGGGGCCGGAACGGCGTGGGAGATGAGCGTTGTCGCCCTCAATGTCCGCATGCACGAAGGCGGCATCGCCCATGGGGACCCCGAAAACGAACTCCTCGGACGGTCGTGGGAGTCCATAAATTGGTACTCGGGCAACGAAAAGATCGACGTGCCGAGGCCGGACATCCCGGAGCTCGCTCCCCCACCCAAGCCGAACAAGAGGTGACACGCATGACGAACGAGGAGAGCTCAGGGAATGCCGCAGAAATCGTGGCGGCCCAGTGGCGAAGTGTCCTGGCGTACGACGATGATCTGATCGACTCCGCCATGCCCCGCGCCGCGTTTGCACACCCTCGACTGCGGGAGCTGTATCCGGTGGTCAGCCACGGTGCCCTCTACCTCAACCGGTGCACAGGCTTCCCCACACCGGGAGACGTGGGCGCACTGTTCCGCCGGGCTGGAGGAGGTTTCATCGTCATCCGGCACTCCGACGGAGCCGTCCTCGGTGAGCCCGATACCGTCGAGGAAGCTGTCGAACTCATTGTGAGAAACCTGCCCGACGGGTGCGGCCCTGCCGTCATCGGCACGGCGGACGACGTCCCTGGCTGAGCTCGCCGGTCCGGGGCCGCGGGTGGTGAAGGAGGCCGAGGGGGGCGAAGAAGACGCCGCGTAGGGCCGGCCGCCCGTCGTCGCTCTGAACGTGAGCCACGGGGCCGAGAACCGACAGGGCCCCTCGCC
>NZ_JBSGZJ010000270.1:0-9784 GCF_053610925.1 Streptomyces sp. NPDC054847
GGGTCCTTCCGTGTGCGCGGCGGCTCAGCGGCCTGTCGAGAAGCCGGCGATCAGGGGGCCGGGGCACCGTACGCGGGCAACAGGCCGGAGACCGCCGGCGGCCACACGCTGTACGGCAGCGCCCTCACGGTCGCAGCGCCCGGCAGCCGGCGCTCGGACGGCGTGCCTGCCGACACGGTCGGCGCCGCCGGATCCGGGATCCGCTCGACGAACGGAGGGAGGTCCTGGGCACACCGGGTGCCCTCCGGCGGCGGCGCACCGGTGAGGAAGTAACGCACCACATGACGCGCCACGCACGCGCTCGGATTGTCCAGAGCGGTGTGTCCGTACCCGTCGAGTGTCAGCAGCCGGGCCCTGCCCAGTTCCTCGGCCATCGCGCGGCCCGCGGTGTACGGGGTGGAGGGGTCGTAGGTCGGGTTGACCACCAGCACCGGGTGGGCGGTCGTCCGGTTCCACGGACCGGTGTAGGGGTGCGCCGCCCGGGCCGGCCATGCGGCGCACGGCTCGTTGGCCCACGTCCACCAGCGGCCCAGCGCCCCTGCCTCCGCCACCGCCCGCCGTTCCAGGTCCGGGTAGCGTCCCGGCGACCGCGGGTTGGGGCTCTCCGCGCACAGGACCGCGAGCGACTGCTCGAAGCCCGGGTACCGTGCCGGCCCTGCCGACGCCGTGGGCTCCACGGGCGCCCGACCGTCCCACAGCGCTTCCAGCGTGTCCGCGGTCCCGGCCCAGCCGGGGTGCACGGTGTAGAGCCCGCCGCGCACCTCGCTCACTGTCCGTGCGTACGTCCACTCCCCTACCGGCCGGCTCTCCAAGCGCCGGAGCAGGGAGTGGTACTTGGCACGGGTCGCCTCCGGGCTGCCCGCCGAGAACACACAGCGCTCCACGGGTGCGCGGCCGCAGTGGTCGAGGAACTGCCCCAGCGTCTCGGCGGAGCCCCGGTGGGAGCCGAGCCGCAGGAAGGTGTTCAGCTCGGGCTCACCGGTCGCTCCCCCGTTCGCCCATGCACGCGGGTCCACGTTCCCGTCGACCACCAGACGTCCGACCCGCTCGGGGAACAGGTTCGCGTAGGTCGCGCCGAGCAGTGTGCCGTAGGAGATGCCCCAGTAGTGCAGGCGTTCCTCCCCCACCGCACGACGCAGCAGGTCCAGGTCGCGGGCGGTGTCGGCGGTCGAGACGTGGCGGAGCAGCTCCGGATCGCGCCGCTCACAGCGCTGGGCGAGATCAGCGTACGCCGCTGTGAACGCGCGCTGTTCCTTCTCGCCCACCGGGAACGGGGGCACCTGGGCATGCCAGACGGTGGCTTCCCCTGCGGTGGCGAAGCAGCGCACGGCCGTGCTCTCGCCGACGCCTCGCGGGTCCCAGCTGACGATGTCGTAGCGGTCGCGCAGTGCGCGTGGGAACTTTTCGTACAGTTCCGGCAGCCCGACGGTCCCGGGGCCGCCCGGACCACCGGGGTTGAAGAACAGCGTGCCGAGCCGCTCGGCCGGCTCGGCGCTGCGGTGACGGATCACGGCGAGCTCGATGCTGCGGTAGTCGGGGCGGGCGTGGTCGAGCGGCACGTTCGCCACCGCGCATTCGAACCCGGCCTGCGCCTCGCCCTTGCAGGGCTTCCACTTCAGTACCACGGTGGCACCGCCGCCGGGGCCGCCGGCGGACGCCGGGCCGACCGCTCCGAGCAGCATCACCAACGCCCCGGCCACCGTGCCCGCGGCCCCTTTGAGGGGTATCCCCATGACGGTCCTTGGCATGGACGGGCCCTTCCCTCGCGGCTGACGGGAGTCGGCCCTGCGACAGCGGCCCCTGCCATACCACCGGCGACCCGAACGGCGGGCAACCGACACGCGTCCGAACGGGCGGTCGGGATGTCGAGGACGGTCAGGTCACGCGGCACCGCGACGGCAGGCCCGGAGCAGGAAGCGCCGCTCTGCGCGGCACCCCCTCGACCTCGCTCGTGGCGGAACCTCTGAAGGCTCGCGCCGCAAGGCTCCGCGAGCCGCACGGCAAAGAGATGCTCGTCCTGCCCAACGTATGGGACGCGGCCAGCGCGGCGGTCGTGGCCGAAGCCGGGTTCCCCGCGTGCGCCACTGCCGGCGCCGCCGTCTCGGCGATGCTCCGTCATCCCGACGGCGAGGGCGCGGGAGATGTTCGCCGCGGCCGGCCGGGGCGCCCGGGCGATGTCGGTCCCGGTCACGGTGGACGCAGAAGCGGGATACGGCATGCGGCCGCGTGAACTGGTGGACCGGTTGCTGGACATCGGCGCGGTCGGCTGCAACCTGGAGGACACCGACCACCGGGCGGGGGGACCGGTCGACGCCGGGGCGCACGCCCAGGGGCTCGCGGACGTCCGCACCGCCGCGGACGATGCCGAAGTGGACCTGTCCCGCCGCGGTCCCGGCCGACCGGGCGCGGTCCCGAGTCGCCGGGGCGGGGCGGCGAGCGCGGCTACCGCGTGCGGACGCCGCCGGACGGCGGCGGGATCATCTGGAGCGTGAGCGTCGCCGGCGGTTCGGCGATCCCCGGCCCGCCGGCCGCCGCCCACGCCAGCACGTCGTCGGTGGCGTCGTCGTCGAGCGCCCAGCCGATCCACGCGGCACGCGCCCCGCGGCGGCGTCCCTCGGTCGACGGCTGCACGACGATCACGTTGGCCTGGCCGCACGGCCCGAGACAGTCACTGGTCCGCACCGCGAGCCGCCCCCCGGACGCGGCGGCGGCGTCCCGCAGTCTGGCAAGCTGCCCGGCGTGATCGGTACCGGGGTTCTTGCGTGGGTCACCGCAGCAACAGCCACGGCAGACGACCAGGGTGCAGGGGCGGGCGCCGAAGGGGCGTATGGCGAACGTCGTCACCGGGTGATCTTCCCAGCCTTACGGCCCGCACCCGGGCCGGGGCCGCGGTGACGCCGGACACGTCCATGTGCCCCGCCCCGAGCCCATGTGTTCGGCCGCCCGCCAGGACTCGTCCGGCCGGTCATGTACTGGTCAGGGGCCCCTCCGTCTCGAGTTCAGCCCGATCCGCAGCGCTCAAGTGCGGCACGAACCTTGTTGAGCCCCTCCGCTCTCCAGTGGTCCCGGCCGGGCATCTGGTCGTCCCGGCGCCAGCGCCAGGCCGAGAACATCGCCCAGTTCAGGGCGCGGCACCGGTGAATCAGGTCGTGGTCGGCCCCCGCATAGTGCTTTCCCACTTCATCGGGCGCATGGGCGAGGTCGAACTCGACCGGCCCGCGGCAGCACGTGGCGAGGTCCACGAAGAGCGGGCCTCTCCTCGTGTTGAGGAGGTTGCCCGGATGCGGCTCGCCGTGCAGCAGCTGATCGCCGGCTTCGTCGATGCCGATCGCGGCGCTCTGACCACGGAGTGCGTCGCTGAGGAGTTCCCGGTCGGAATCGGTCAGCTCGGGGGACCGCTCCCGGTCGTCCACCTCTCTCAGTGCCGCGGCGACCCGGTCGGTGAAATGCGGTGCGTCCAGATCGATCCGACGGAGGGCGGCATGGTGCCGCATGAACACGTCTGCGTAGTCCGCCGGCGCGATCTCTGATCCGGCAGCTTCGTAATAGGTCCAGAGCGAGATGGCGAAGGCATCGCGCACATGGACCCGTGGGGCGACCCGAGGGTCCAGCTCGGCCACTGGAGCGTCGACGTCGGCGAGACGGTGAGCCACCTCTACCTCGAACTCGGAATCGGCCAGATGCCCCGAAGGTGCGACCCGAGCCAGGACATCGCAAGGGACCAGACGCAGCGCGACGCGGTCCGAGTTGTGGATGACGACCACATCGTCGACCCGAAGGCCAAGCTCCGAAGCGGTCGCCCGTCCTGCCTCGACTGCGCGACGGAGTTCCCGTGGCTCCATACCGTCCTCCCTCACTGTCGAGTACACGTACACCTCTGGGAGCGACGGCGACACCCCCGACGGCGGGGCAGTGCCTCCGCGTCGGAGCAGCCGGTCCGACGCGTTCAGCGGGTTCGCAGCGCGGCAGGCGCGTCGGGCACGGCAGGGGCACGGCGCGGGGCCGGCGCCGTGCGGTCCGGGTCCTGGGCGCGGCGCTTCGCGATCACCGCGCAGACCATCAGCTGCATCTGGTGGAAGAGCATCAGCGGCAGCACCGCGAGACTCGCCTGCGCCCCGAACAGCACGGTCGCCATGGGCAGTCCCGCCGCGAGGCTCTTCTCGGAGCCCGCGAACTGGATCGCGATCCGGTCCGCGCGCCCGAAGCCGAGACGCTTGGCGCCGAACCAGGTGAGCGTCAGCATCGCCGCCAGCAGCACCGCCTCGACGGCGAGCAGCGCGCCGAGCCGCACCGGGGTGACCTGGTGCCAGACGCCGGCGGTCATGCCTTCGCTGAAGGCCGTGTAGACGACGAGCAGGATCGAGCCCCGGTCGACGTACCCGAGCACCTTCTTGTGGCGGACCAGGAAGCCGCTCACCCAGCGGCGCAGCAACTGACCCGCGAGGAACGGCACAAGGAGTTGGAGCACGATCCGCAGCAGCGAGTCCGCGGAGAAGCCGCCTGCCCCGCCGCCCAGCAGCAGGGCCGCCAGCAGCGGCGTGAGGACGATGCCGGCGAGGCTGGAGAAGGAGCCCGCGCAGATCGCGGCCGGCACGTTGCCCCGCGCCATCGAGGTGAAGGCGATCGACGACTGGATCGTGGAGGGGACCAGGCACAGGAAGAGCAGCCCGCTGTAGAGCTCGGGCGTGAGCAGGGCCGGTTCGAGCCCGCGGGCGGCCAGTCCCAGCAGCGGGAAGACCACGAACGTGGCCGCGAGCACGGTGACGTGGAGCCGCCAGTGCCGCAGTCCGTCGAGCGCTTCGCGCGTGGAGAGCCGCGCGCCGTAGAGGAAGAACAGGAGGGCCACCGCGCCGGTCGACGCCCCGCCCGCGACGTCGGCCGCGCGGCCGGAGGCCGGCAGGAGTGCCGCGAGGGCCACGGTCCCGAGCAGCGCCAGGATGTAGGGATCGATCGGCAGCCAGGACGGCAGGCGCGGGGTACGGCGGCGGCTCATGTGCTCCACTTGCTCTCGGTCAGGGTCGTGCCCTTCCCATGGTCCTCCGCCACCGCTTGATCGGGAATCCCGTATGCCGTGCTGACTGCCATCACGTTTCATGATGATCGTCGTCCCACGGTGATATCTCGCGGTGTGCGCGCCCCGCGGCCCGCCGTGCCGAAAGCCCCGCGAGTGCGCGGAGAGTGGGCTGCGCCCGGCGCATCGTGTCGGGGAAACGGAGGTCGAGTGCGTCGGGAAGGGTGCGCTTCCAGAAGTGGTGCAGCGGCTCGAGCCACTCATCGTCATGGCCCTGAGCGGCGAGTTCCCCGATCAGCTCGAGCTGGCGCGGTGCCACTTCGAGCACGAGGTGGCGGAACAGCGGCGCCGCGGGAACCGGCGTGGCCGCCAGGCCTTCGGGCTGCGTCCTCATCAGGAGCTCACACGCCTCCTGGCCGAGCAGTGCCGACTTCTCGTAGGCCCGCAGCAGGCTCCCCCAGCTGGACAGACGCGGGCTCAAGGACTCCAGCGGAAGCGTCAGGGTGGAGGCGTCGCCCTCCGCGAGGCGGATGCGGATCTGCTCCGGCGAGTCGGGCGACCCCGCAACGTCGACCTGGCCGTTCCACACCGCACACAGGATCCGGTGCAGGATCCGGCACCGGTCCTCCTCGGTGCCGACCAGCCAGTCGTCGCGATAACCGAGGCGCTGGCGCCAGTGCAGAAAGTCGTCGACGACCGCGGCGTCCCGCGACCCGGCCCACAACCGCAGCACCTGCCGCACCTCGGAGACATCCGTGAGGCTCATGCCGCTTCGGAAGAGCACCACGGTGACCGACTCCGTGTCGACGGCCCTGAGCTCCGGCACCGTCCCGTACGGCCACCTCACTTCGCGCTTCAGGAGAGTTTCGACGGCCGAGTCCGCGGCGGTCTGCGGATAAGTGACGAGAACCTTCAGCCGGCCGGTGCCATCGGGCTCGAAGCCGACCGGCAGCAGTCCTGCCAGCTCGTGGCGCAGCTGGTCGAGCCAGTGCGGGCCGACGGCGGCGTTGTCGTCGCCGGCCGCGGCCTGCAGCAGTACGCCGAGCGAGGGCAGCAGCGGGCGGTCGCCGAGCACGTTCGATTCGACGAACAGTTGCTTGACGCGCCGTTCGACGACCTGCTTGATCTCCTGGACGCCGGCCTGCGGCGAGCGGCGCACCGACTCCAGGGCACGCACCCAGTCGTGCGACCGGATGATCCTGGCCAGCAGGCCCGCTGCGTCCTCATGCTCCGGAAGGCCCTCGTGAGCAAGGAGCCGGCCGAACACCTCGTCGTAGAAGGCGGCGAGCATCCACTGTGGCGGCAGAAGGTACCGGACGCCCACGCGGTCCTGACGGTAGAGCTCGTTGCGGCGCTCCACGAAGTGACTGCGCTCGTCCTCCTCATGGCCGCGCAGCGCCTTGACCAGCTCGCCTATCTCCCTGGTGGTGCGCAGCAGCGGCGGCCGCCAGCGCGACTCCTGGTCCTTCCACCCGCGGTGCCACTCCTGCCGGACCCGCCACTCGTACCAGGCGTCCTGCTCGTCGAGGGTGCTCCGCACCTGGGGGTCGCCCCAACGGGCCGGTACGAGCCCACCCACCGACCGCCGGATCGGCCGGATCTCCGGACGGACGGCGTCCACGCCCTCCGCGCGTGCCGGATCGTCGGCACGGTTGCCGAGCACTCCGGCGAAGCCGAGCTCCGCCACCCGCTGCGGGTGCCCCGGCAACCCGGTGAGCAGCCTCTCCAGCCGGAACGGACCTACTTCGCCGATGAGTTCACGGGCAGCCGGGCCCGGTCGGAAGCGCTCGGCCAGTCGTGGGACCTCCACGTCCAGATCGCGCCGCAGGAGTCCGAGCGCGTCCTCCATGTCGCCGAGCCGGTCGCGCAACGCCCGCGCGATGGCCCTGGTGCCTCTCGGCAGCAGGTCCGGCGACGGCACGGTGGGAATCTCCCGCGCCCACAGCGGGCCGATACCGGAGCGGTCGAACATTTCGCGCACCCGTTCGGCGCCGTCGTCGGCGGCTCTGCCCGCCTCCTCGTCCATCGCCCGCACGGCCTGCGCCAGCAGCCGGCTCGCGATGATCTCCGCCAGATCGCCGACCGGGACGGACAGCGAAGCGGCCAGGCTGGTCGACAGGGGTCGGAGCCCGATCCCGGTCCGGGACACCGTGGCGCGCTCGACGCTCCTGTTGGCGAAGTTCGCCGCGAACGACGGGAACTCGTCCGCGGCGGAGTCCCGCCCGCGGGACTCCAGTCCGGTGCCGATGAGTGACGTCACCGTCGCGGTGACCGAGCGCCGCAGATCGTCCGGCTGCATCCCGTTGCTCCGACCGAAGAGGATCGCGGTCTGGACCATGGACGGGCTCAGCCTGACGGATGCGTCGCCGGGGTACCGCACGGACAGTGAACCCTCACTCAGGACGTCTCCGAGGTCGGCGCTCGCAGCGGGCGAGTTCTGGTCGTCGATCAGCCGCGCGAGGTCGACCAGGGCTCGGGCGGCGTTGAGCTCCGCCTCGCGTCCGCCACCGGCGTCCGGCGGGAACGCGGAAGGCATCACCACCAGTGGATAGATCTTGACATTCGGGAACCTGGACCTCCGGAATTCGTGACCGATCAGGTGGAGGAAGTCGTAGAAGACCCCCGCGCCGGTGCCGCCCGCGACGGAGAACGCCACGAACACGTCGCACCCGCGGATGGCCCCGCCTCCCACCTCCCGCAGGTCGCCCGCCGAGTTCGCGAGGGCTCCGATCGCCTGGCGCAACTGACCCAGCGCCGGCCCCGATCCACCGGACATCGCGGCGAAGAGCGACGCCCTGCCCACGGTCGGCAGCTGTCCGGCGCCATGGCGCAGGGGTGCCACCCTCGGCTGCCGCTCCTGCGGCGGCAGCCAGTGACGGGTCTCCTCGTCGAGCGCGACCCGCAGCATCCGGGTCACTTCCGGCGAGCTGTCGTAGGGCGGGAGCAGTGCCTCGAGAACCCTCGAGTTACGGGCGTGCGCGGGGCGGTGCTTCCTCTGGATGCCGTCCGCCAGCCGCTGGATCTGCGACTCGCTCATGTCCGCGTAGACGAACTGCAGGAAGTCGGGCAACTGGAAGGGCAGCCGACGGCCCCCTGCGACCAGCCTCGTGCCGTCGGGACCGCACAGGCCACTGCGCAGTGCATGTTCGAGATCGGCCCCGATGCGCAGGCCGGTACCACCAAGGCCGACGAACAGCATGGGCTGATGGACCAGGCCGAAGGTCGGGGTCCCCCCGGTGGCGCGCGGCGACGCTTCCGGCTCGGCAGGCCGGGGTGACCGCCAGGGCTCGCCCTCCGGCGCCGGCTCCCGAGCCGACGGGGGCGGGGTGACGGGCGCTGCCGTCCCGGTGCCTGTGCCGGCGCCGAGCCGCCTCAGCACCTCGACGGGCACCTGCGCGAAGGGCTGTCGCGCGGTGTCGAGCATCTCCTCCCCCTGCCCCTGCGGCGAGGGAAGCAGGGACGTCGTGTCGCGGGTTCGTCCCGCGGACTCGGCGACGTAGGCGGACACCTGTTCGTGCACCCGTACGGTCTCCGACGCACGGATCGTTCCGAGCAGTACGTCCCGTACTCCGGGGACGAAGTCGTACGGCGTACGGTCGGGCTCCTCCGGGGCGCCGAGCTTCCGGATCAGCCCGCTGACGAACACCTCGGCGAGATGGGCGGGTCTGGTGCCCGGAAGCATGGTGTGCTGGACCAGCCTCATGACCGGCAGTGTGAGCGGCGCCGCCGCCAGGTAGCCGGCGAGCCGGAAGGCCTGTGGCGAGGCCGCGGACCTGAACGCTCCGACCAGGTCGGCGGCGGTCGCTCCGCCCGCTTCCCCCAGTTCCGTGTCGCCGGGCCACGGCCGGCTGGCTCCGCCCCGTCCTCGCGTCGGCGTGGTGGTCACCATGGCGTCGATGCCGCCGTGCGCGGCGCCGGTGACCAGCCGGGCCCACGAAGCGAGCCAGTCCGGCTCGATCTCCAGCACCGGCACGGGCATTCCGATGTGCTGTCCCGTGAGGGGCGTCGCACCGTACGGCTCGGCGATCAGGCCGGTGTTGGGGATGCCGGGCGCGGTGGAGTGGACGCGGGCGGCCACCGGGCCGGCTCCCGTCCGGTGCCACAGACGCTGGGGCAGCGGCTGGAGGACGGCGAGAGGCCCGGTGCGCCCCCAGAGGCGGAGCACGTCGTGCGCCTCGCCCGACCACCAGATGTCGTCGACACAGTCGCTGACGACCAGGACCGCCTGTCTGCCGGACGGGTCGACCAACTCCCGCGGGCTGTGCAGGCTGTCCGTCGGCACGGCTCGTGCGGCGACACCGAGCGTCCCGTCGCCACCCCGTCGCAGGTGCCAGAGGCGCACGTCCCGGAAGGCGCCGAGACGTTCGAACAGCTCCCGCAGTTCGTCCACCAGCGGACGCCACACGGCCATGGAGGAACCGGCGTCCACCACGATCAGGAGACTGAGCCAGCGCTCCGGTGCCGGCAGCAGGAGCGGCAGGACCAGGCGCTCGTCGGCGATACGGTCCGCGGTCGCCGTCTCGTCGAGAATCGTGCGGCGTGCCGAGGGCACCCGGCGTTTGAGCGGCCGGAGAGCGCGGAGCAGCTCCAGTCCGCCGGGCAGGGCGGCGGCCGCGGGTGAGCGCACCGCCGACGCGTTCGTGAGCCCGCCGGGTCCGTCCGATTCCGCGGGCTCCGGCGGGTACAGGAAGGCGTCGTCCGCGGGCGCCGGGTCCGGCGCCGGGTCCTCCCGCCGGGGCGGCGCGCTCACGCTCTCATGGACCGGTTCGGGAC
>NZ_JBSGZJ010000271.1:0-9759 GCF_053610925.1 Streptomyces sp. NPDC054847
GTGCGTGGGGCCGCGTGCCGTACGGCCGGCGACCCCGGACCGGTCCGAGGGATGACGGACCGGTCCGGGGCCGCACGGGCCCGTTCGTCCGCTACGCCTTGAGGTCGGTACCGCTGCGGCCGAGACGGCTGTTCCGGCGGCCGTACAGGGCGTACACGACGAGCCCGAGCGCCATCCAGACGGCGAACCGGAACCATGTCTCACCCGGCAGGTTGAGCATCAGCCACACCGAGGCCGCGACCGACAGGATCGGGACCAGGGGCACCAGCGGGGTACGGAAGGCGCGGTGCAGATCGGGCCGGGTACGACGGAGGATGATCACGCCGAGTGCGACGACGACGAACGCGAAGAGCGTGCCGATGTTCACCAGGGTGGCCAGCTCGTTGATGCTGGTGAAGCCGGCGACGATGGCGATGATCACGCCGAGCAGGATGGTCGGACGGTACGGGGTGCGGAACCGCGGGTGGGTCTTGGAGAAGAACCGCGGCAGCAGGCCGTCGCGGCTCATGGCGAAGAACACACGGGTCTGCCCCAGCAGCAGGATCATGCACACCGTCGTCAGGCCGACCGCCGCGCCGAAGCTGATGATGCCCGCGAAGAACGGATGGCCGGTCGCCTTGAAGGCGTCCGCCAGCGGGGCACTGATCGACAGTTCGCTGTAGTGCTGCATGCCGGTCACCACGAGGGACACGGCGACGTAGAGCACGGTGCAGATGAGCAGCGACCCCAGGATGCCGCGCGGCATGTCGCGCTGCGGCAGCTTGGTCTCCTCGGCCGCCGTGGCCACGACGTCGAAGCCGATGAAGGCGAAGAAGACGATGGACGCGGCGGTGAAGATGCCCATCACGCCGAAGTTCGTGGGCTCGTAGCCGAACAGCAGCTGCACCAGGGGCGCGTCCCAGCCGCTGCCCTCGATCTGGCCCTGCTTCGGGGGGATGAAGGGGTCGTAGTTGGCGGCCTTGACGAAGAAGAGTCCCGCGATGATGACGATCAGCACCACGCCGACCTTGATGGCCACGACCACGGCGGTGATGCGGGCGGAGAGCTTCATGCCGACGACGAGGATCGCCGTCAGCACCAGGATGAGAACGAAGGCCAGCAGATCGAAGGTGCCGCCCTCCACATCAGGGCCTTGCAGCCCGGCGGGCAGGTTCCACCCGACGTTGTCCATCAGCGAACGCACATAGCCCGACCAGCCGACGGCCACCACCGCCGTGCCGAGTGCGAACTCCAGCACCAGGTCCCAGCCGATGATCCAGGCCGGCAGTTCGCCGAGCGAGGCGTACGCGAAGGTGTAGGCGGAGCCGGCCACAGGGACGGTGGAGGCGAACTCGGCGTAGCACAGCGCGGCCAGGGCACAGACGATGCCGGAGGCGACGAAAGCGAGTGCGGTCGCCGGGCCGGCGTTGTTCTTGGCGACGGTGCCGGTGAGGACGAAGATGCCGGTGCCGATGATGACACCCACGCCGAAGACGGTGAGGTCCAGGGCGGAGAGGGACTTCTTGAGTGCGTGCTCCGGCTCTTCGGTGTCCTGGATCGACTGTTCGACGGGCTTGGTCCGGAAGACGCCTCGCCTGCCGCCGGACGGGTCAGTATCTGTGCTCACCCCTGCTACCTCCACACTTGTCGTCCTCGCCATGATCGGGACGGTGCGTGGTCCACAGAGAGCCGGAACGGGTGGATTTCAGCCGAATGGGCCGAAGGGACCACCCTTTCAGGGTTACCCTCCGGCCCCGGGTCGGCACGTCGTGCACACGATCCGTCCCGTTCGTCCACGGATCTGTCGCATGGTGCCGCGGCGGCTCAGTCGCGGGCGGGCTGGACCGCCTCGCTGTCGATGCGGCCGTCGAGCTTGGAGACCAGACCGGTGACCTGACGGGCGATGTCCGGTGCGGTCAGGCCGATCTCCGCCATGACCTCGTTGCGGGAGGCGTGGTCGAGGAAGCGGGGCGGGATGCCGAAGTCGCGCAGCGGCACGTCCACGCCCGCGTCGCGCAGCGCCTGGGCGATTGCGGAGCCGACGCCGCCGACCCTGCTGTTGTCCTCGACGGTGACGACGACCCGGTGCTGCTCGGCGAGCGGCGCGAGCGCCTCGTCGACGGGCTTGACCCAACGGGGGTCGACGACGGTGGTCGAGATGCCCTGGGCGTCGAGCAGGTCGGCGATCTCCAGGCACATCGGGGCGAGGGCGCCGACGGAGACCAGCAGGACGTCGGGCCGGTCGGCCTCCGCCCGGCGCAGCACGTCCATGCCGCCGGCCTTGCCCACGGCCTTGACGGCCGGCCCGACCGCGCCCTTGGAGAAGCGGACCACGGTCGGCGCGTCGTCGACCTCGACGGCCTCGCGCAGCTGGGCGCGGACCTGGTCGGCGTCGCGCGGGGCGGCGATCCGCAGGCCGGGGACGACCTGAAGGATCGACATGTCCCACATGCCGTTGTGCGAGGCGCCGTCGGTGCCGGTGACGCCGGCCCGGTCCAGTACGAAGGTCACGCCGCACTTGTGCAGGGCGACGTCCATCAGGACCTGGTCGAAGGCGCGGTTGAGGAAGGTGGCGTAGACGGCGAAGACGGGGTGCAGGCCGCCGGTCGCGAGGCCCGCGGCGGAGACCGCGCCGTGCTGCTCGGCGATGCCGACGTCGTAGACCCGCTCGGGGAACGCCTTGGCGAACCGGTCGAGGCCGACCGGCTGGAGCATCGCGGCCGTGATGGCGACGATGTCCTCGCGCTCCTTGCCGAGCTTGACCATCTCCTCGCCGAACACCGAGGTCCAGTCGAGGCCGGAGCTCGAGATGGGCAGCCCCGTGTCGGGGTGGATCTTGCCGACGGCGTGGAAGCGGTCCGCCTCGTCCGCCAGGGCGGGCTGGTAGCCGCGGCCCTTCTCGGTGAGGCAGTGCACGATGACGGGGCCGCCGAAGCGCTTGGCGCGGGCGAGGGCCGACTCGAGCGCCTCGATGTCGTGGCCGTCGATGGGGCCGACGTACTTGAGGCCGAGGTCCTCGAACATGCCCTGCGGGGCGATGAAGTCCTTGAGGCCCTTCTTGGCGCCGTGCAGCGTGCCGTACAGCGGCTTGCCGACGACGGGGGTGCGCTCCAGGAGGTCCTTGCCACGGGCGAGGAAGCGCTCGTAGCCGTCGGTGGTGCGCAGGGTGGCCAGGTGGTTGGCGAGGCCGCCGATGGTCGGCGCGTACGAGCGCTCGTTGTCGTTGACGACGATGACCAGCGGGCGGTCCTTGGCGGCTGCGATGTTGTTCAGCGCCTCCCAGGCCATACCGCCGGTCAGCGCGCCGTCACCGATGACGGCGACGACGTGGTCGTCCTTCTTCAGGACCTCGTTGGCCTTGGCGAGGCCGTCCGCCCAGCCGAGCACGGTGGAGGCGTGCGAATTCTCGATGACGTCGTGCTCGGACTCGCCCTGCGAGGGGTAGCCGGACAGTCCGCCCTTCATCTTGAGCCGGGAGAAGTCCTGGCGGCCGGTCAGCAGCTTGTGGACATAGCTCTGGTGCCCGGTGTCCCAGAGGATCTTGTCCTTGGGGGACTCGAACACACGGTGGAGGGCGATGGTCAGCTCGACCACGCCGAGGTTGGGTCCGAGGTGCCCACCGGTCTTGGAGACGGCGTCCACCAGGAAGGTGCGGATTTCTGCAGCCAGCTGCTCCAACTGCTCCGGGCCGAGCCGGTCCAGGTCGCGCGGTCCCCTGATACGGGAAAGCAGTGCCACCCGTGCCTCCTTGCATTCGAGCTGCATCCGAGCCGATCGACTCTGGCTGATCGACCTTGCCGATTGCCCGAGTCTAATGTTCCGTGCACGCGCTCGGTCATCGGGCGGTGCGTTCTGTGTCACGCCTATGACGTGACACAGCAGTGCCCGGCACCGCCGCGCGGCACCGGGCACTGTGCGGTCGTACTAGGCGCGACCTGCGGTCTTCTGCGTCCTCCGGGTGACGGAGTCGATCACGACCGTCGCCAGCAGGACACCACCGGTGATCATGTACTGGATCGGCGTCGCGATGCCCTCCAGGGCGAGTCCGTACTGGATCGAGACGATGACCATGACGCCCAGCAGGGCGTTCCAGGTGCGGCCCCGGCCACCGAAGAGGCTGGTGCCGCCGATGACGGCCGCGGCGATGACGTTCATCAGCAGGTCGCCGGCGCCGGCGCTCTGGTTGGCCGCCGCGATCTTGGAGGCCCAGAACAGGCCGCCGACGGCCGCGAACAGCCCGGCCAGCGCGAAGACCGAGATACGCACCGCGGTGACGTTGATACCGGCGCGGCGCGAGGCCTCGACGCTGCCGCCGAGCGCGAAGATCTTGCGGCCGTAGGCGGTCCGGCGGAGCACGAAGTCCGTGATCACGAGGACGGCCAGGAACAGCACCAGCGCCAGGGGCAGGCCCTTGTACTGGTTGAACATGATGGCCGCGGCGAAAGCGATGATCGCGAGGATCACCGTGCGCATCACGATGTCGGACAGCGGCCGGGACGGGACGCCGGCCGCGGCGCGGCGGCGGTTGTCGAAGAAGGACGACAGGAAGAAGCCGGCCACGGCGACGGCGGCGAGCCCGTAGGCGGCCGCGATGTCGGAGAAGTAGTACGTGGTCAGCTGTCCGACGACACCTTCGCCGTCCAGGTTGATCGTGCCGTTCTCACCGAGCAGCTGCAGCATGAAGCCGAGCCAGAACAGCAGGCCGGCCAGCGTCACGGCGAACGCCGGGGCGCCGATCTTGGCGAAGAAGAAGCCGTGCAGGGCGCCGATGGCGGCGCCGCTGGCCAGGGCGACGACCAGCGCCAGCCATTCGTTCATCCCGTGCGTCACGCTCAGCACGGCGACGATCGCACCGGAGACACCGCTGACGGAGCCGACCGACAGGTCGATCTCACCGAGCAGCAGTACGAAGATGATGCCGACGGCCATCATGCCGGTGGCGACCATCGTGACGGCGATGTTGCTCAGGTTCTCCGCCGAGAGGAACTGCGAGTTCATGGTCTGGAAGATCACCGCGATGACGATCAGACCGATGACGACCGGGATGGACCCGAGGTCGCCGGCGTGCACCTTGCGCTTGAACTCGGAGAAGTAGCCCTTGAGCCCCTGCTCGCGCACCAGCAGACGAGGGTCGACCGCGGTCAGCGCGTCGTGAGCGGCGTCCGGGTTGACCACCTTCGTGCCGGTGGCCGTGGGGGTCTTTTCCGTGGTCACTTCGTAACCTCCGCGTTGCGCGCCGCACGGCGGGTCACGGCGTTGTCCGTGGCACCGGTGATGGCGGAGATGATCTCTTCCTGCGAGGTCGACTTGACCTCGAAGACACCGTTGTTCCTGCCCAGCCGGAGCACGGCGACCTTGTCGGCGACCGCCTTGACGTCGGCCATGTTGTGGCTGATGAGGACGACGGCGTGGCCGCGCTCCCGCAGCCGCTCCACGAGGTCGAGCACCTGTGCGGTCTGCTCGACACCGAGAGCGGCGGTGGGCTCGTCGAGGATGACGAGCTTGGGCTCGCCGAGCATCGAACGGGCGATGGCCACGGTCTGGCGCTGACCGCCGGAGAGCGAGGCGATCGGGATACGGACGCTGGGGATACGGATCGACAGCGTCTTCAGCAGTTCGAGGGCGCGTCGCTCCATCTCGACCTCGTCGAGCACGCCGCGCTTGCGGAGCTCCCGGCCGAGGTAGAGGTTGCCGACGACGTCGATGTTGTCGCACAGCGCGAGGTCCTGGTAGACGGTCGCGATGCCGAGGTTCTGGGCGTCGTGCGGCCGGTTGATCGAGACCCGCTTGCCCTCCCACTCGATGGCGCCTTCATCGATGGGGTGCACACCGGCGATCGTCTTGACCAGCGTGGACTTTCCGGCGCCGTTGTCGCCCACCAGGGCGACCACCTCACCGGCGTGGACCTCAAGCTCTACGTCGGTGAGCGCCTGGACGGCACCGAACCGCTTGGAGACCCCGCGCAACGCCAACACGGGCGTAGCGGACACGTGAACCATCTCCTTCGCCGCCTGACCGGCGGGGATGCCGCGCCGGGGGAAATGCGGCGCGGAGGTTGAGCAGACTGGAAATGCAGCGAGTGTTCCGACCGGTGCCCCGACCGGCAGCGGGGGCTGATGGCGGGGCGGGGCACCGGAAGGTTTCTGCGGGACGCGTGCGCCCGGGCAGAGGCCGGAGCACCGGGGGGCCGGGCTCCGGCGTGCGGCCTTACTTCAGGCCGAGCTGGTCACACGCGGCCTTGAACTTCGGGGTGCAGATCTCGTTCACCGTGTAGACGCCGTCCTTGACGACGGTGTCCTTGATGTTGTCCTTGGTCAGCGACACGACCGGGACGAGGACCGACGGGATGCCCTTCTGGGAGGGGCTGTCGACCTTCTCCTTGGCGATCGCGTCGAGCGACTCGCCCTTGGCGAGCGCCACGGCCATCTCGGCGGCGGCGGAGGCCTCCGGCGCGTACGGCTTGTAGACGCTCATGAACTGCTCACCGGCGACGATGCGCTGGACACCGGCAAGCTCGGCGTCCTGACCGGTGACCGGCGGGAGCTTGGTGAAGCCGCCGGACTTGAGGGCGGTGATGATGCCGCCCGCCATGCCGTCGTTCGCGGAGTAGACGCCGATGATCTTGTCCTTGCCGAGGGACGAGATCGCGGCCTCCATGTTGGCGTTGGCGTTCTCCGGCTTCCACTCCTTGGTGTCGTACTCCTTGCCGACGTTCACCTTGCCGTCGAGCTCGGCGTGGGCACCCTTCTTGAACAGCGCGGCGTTCGGGTCGGTGACCGAGCCGTTCATCATGACGATCTGGCCGTCCTTGGCCTTGTCGCCCAGGGCCTCCAGCAGCGCCTTGCCCTGCACTCGGCCGACCTCTTCGTTGTCGAAGGAGGTGTAGGCGTCGATCGGGCCCTCGGCGAGACGGTCGAAGGCGACGACGGGGATACCGGCGTCCTTGGCCTTCTTCACGCCGCCGGCGATGGCCTTGGAGTCCACCGCGTCCACGATGAGCGCGTCGACCTTGTTCGTGATCATGGTGTCCACCTGCTGCGTCTGCAGCGTGGCGTCCTGCTTGGCGTTGGCGTAGACGACCTTCGCCTTGCCGTTCGTCAGCTCGCTGATCTTCTTCTCGATGAGCGGCTTGTCGAACTTCTCGTAGCGAGCGGTCTGGTTCTCCGGAAGGAGCAGGCCGATCGTGATGTCGTCGCCCTTCTTGGCGCGCGACTCTTCGGCGCTCTCGCCCGAGTCACCGGCCTGGCCACAGGCGGCGAGCGATACGGCCATCGCAGAGGCAGCGACAGCAACGGCGGCACGACGCAGATGTGCGTTCACGATAAGAAACCTCCCTGACGAGGCCGCGTCGCTGCGGCCGAGGTGGCTGGAAGTCAACTCGGCCCCGTGGTCAGCGTCAAGGAGTAAATCCTTAACGAGATGACAACGGTGCCATTCGTTATCTAAGTGAAGGCGGGTGCCCCGACCGGCAACGCACTGTCCAGAAGGGTCGAATCACCCATTTCGCTGAGCACGAGGGCAAGCGCGCCCAGCACTTCGGCACGCCCGCCCAAGGCCCCGGGAGCCACCGAGAGCTGCCTCGCCGCACTCGGAATGGCATAGCGGGAGACGGACTCACGAATGGGTCCCAGTACCAACTCTCCAGCCTCCGCCAAATCCCCTCCGAGCACCACCCGGCTCGGATTGAGGAGGTTGCACAGGTTGGCGACACCACTGCCGATGTGGCGGCCCACGTCCCCCACCACACGACGGCAGCCCGGATCACCCTCCCGCGCCAGCTGAACGACGCGCTCCATCGTCAGCTCCGCCCCGTGACTCGACTGGAGCAGCGGCAGAACGTACCGGGCCGCCGTGAAGGTCTCCAGGCAACCGCGGTTGCCGCAACGGCACACCGGGCCCGACTCGTCCAGCGTGATGTGCCCGATCTCGCCGGCGGTACCGCCCGGACCCCGGTAGATCTGGCCGTCTATCACCAGGCCCGCGCCGACACCGCTCGCCACCTTGATGTACGCGAGGTCCTTCACGCCCCGGCCGCTGCCCCACACCATCTCGCCGAGCGCGCCCAGGTTCGCGTCGTTGTCGACGTACACCGGCACACCCAGCCGGGCCGAGAGCTCGTCACTCGGATTGATGCCGGTCCAGCCCGGCAGGATCGCCGTCGAACCCAGCGTGCCCGACTCCACGTCGATGGGGCCCGGCACGCCGAGCCCCACGCCGATCACCTTGCCGAGACCAATCCCGGTGGCCTCCACCAACCGGTTGACCAGCGCCTCCGCCCTGTCGAAGCCCTCCGCGGACGAGGCGTCCACATCGAGCGGCTCCGCCTCTTCCGCCAGCACCTGATGAGCGAGGTTGCCGATGGCCACGCGCAGATGGGTATGGCCGAAGTCCACGCCGATCACGATGCCGGCGTCGCCGCTGAGGGAGACGCTGCGGGCCCTGCGGCCGCCGGCCGAGGTCGGCGTCACCTCTACCGTGCCGCCGTCCTTGAGCTCACGGACGATGTTGGAGACGGTGGCCGCGGAGAGGCCGGTGCTCCTCGCGATCTCCGCCTGCGTCAGCGAACCCGCCATGCGTACGGCACGCACGACACGCTCGAGGTTGGCCCGGTGCAGAGATGTCTGCGATCCCGGAGTCTCCATTGACTCATCCACTCCTGCCCCCGGTGGGCGGCGCGACGACCGCCCCCGGCCGGGGGCGTGTGTCGCGACCCCGGCGTCTCTCCAACTTATGAACCCTAAGCTCAACCTTTTGGGGCTTATCCCGTCAAGACCTTGAGCGGGGGCAACCTCTGATGAGCACGGCCGACGTGTGGCGTGGGGCCGGGTCCGTTCGGGCCGCCGGGGGGCCTGGCGGGGCCACGGGCGGGGCGCGGTCCTGGCGGGGCCGGGTCGCGGCGCGGTGATCTCGGGTGGCACCGGGTCCGGGGCTGTTCGCCCCCGGCGGGTTCCGGGCCGGCGGGGTCCGGGCCGGCGCGAGGTGGTGGGCCGCGGGGGGCGGGCCGTGGTCCGGGGGCCGGCGGGTCCTGGCGGGCCCGGGTCGCGGCGCGGTGATCTCGGGTGGCACCGGGTCCGGGGCTGGCCGCCCCCGGCGGGGTCCGGGCCGGCGGGTCCTGGCGGGCCCGGGTCGCGGCGCGGTGATCTCGGGTGGCGCCGGGTCCGGGGCTGGCCGCCCCCGGCGGGGTCCGGGCCGGCGCAGGTGGTGGGCCGCGGGGGCGGGCCGTGGCCCCCCGACGGGGGCCTTGTCGGCGCGGGTGGCTCGCCTCGCGGCCTGCCGCGGTTTGGGCGTGCCGCCCTTCCCGGGATGTGGGCGGGACGGGGCGTGTCGCCCCTGCCGGCGTGGCCTGGTCCGGTTGCAGTGCGCCCTTGCGGGGCGTGGCTGCGCCGGTGGGTGGTGCGGGGGGCGGGGCCTCCGGAGGGGGGTGCCCGGAATGGCTATCCTCACCGCGCTGCGCGCGAGTTGCGACGCTTTACTTCCGGACACCCCCCTCCTCCGACCCCGCCCCCCTCCCGCCCGGTGCCGCCCGAACCGGCCGGTGGGCGCTCCATGCGGGGACGGTGGTCAGGCCTCTGGGCGGGGCAGCTCCACACTGGGGCGGCGAGTCGGTCTTGGGCGGCGCCTCGGGTCGGGCTTCGAGTGGTGCGGGCCCCTGGGCCGGGGCCGGTGTCCGGTCCGTCGGTGGGCGGCGGGCGGCGGCAGCTCGGGTCGGGTCGGGCGGCGGGTGGTGCGGGCCTTGGGCCGGGCCGGTGTCCGGTGCGTCGGTGGGCGGCAGGGGCCCGT
>NZ_JBSGZJ010000272.1:0-9747 GCF_053610925.1 Streptomyces sp. NPDC054847
GGTCACGGGCCCTTCGCCGTCGTAAAAGCCTTGTGGCGGTCGTCGCGGCTGCTTTATAGTCAACATGACTATTAAGGAGGCGGGCGTGAGTCTCGCAGACATCCTCGGGCCCTTGCAGCAGCCGCTGTTCACCGTGCTCGGGACCCCGGTGAGCTGGACCGAGTTCCTCGGTTTCGGCAGTGGCGCCCTCTGTGTGTGGCTCGTCGCCCGCCAGCACATCGCGAACTGGCCGATCGGCATCGCCAACAACGTCTTCTTCATCCTTCTCTTCACCCAGGCGGGCCTGTACGCCGACGCCGGCCTGCAGGTCGTCTTCATCACCCTCGCCGCCTACGGCTGGTGGACCTGGACCCACGGGGGTGGACCAGGTTCTTCCGTCCTCCCGGTGCGGCGCACCACCCGCACCGAGTGGACCTGGCTGCTCGCGGCGGGGGTGATGGGGACACTCGCCCTCACCCTCCTCCTCGACCGCGCCACCGACTCCACCGTCCCCTTCTGGGACGCGCTGACCACGGCCCTGTCGCTGATGGCGACGTACGGGCAGTGCCGGAAGCGCCTGGAGTCGTGGTGGCTGTGGATCGCCGCCGACGTGGTGTACGTGCCTTTGTACGCGTACAAGGAGCTCTATCTGACGTCGCTGCTCTACATCGGCTTCATGGCGCTGTGCGTCGCCGGGCTGCGGGGCTGGTCGCGCGACCTGTCCGCACGGCGTGAGGCGGTGGCCGTATGAGGCGCTACGGACACGGCCTGGTCCTCGGCAAGTTCTACCCGCCGCACGCCGGCCACCACCACCTCGTACGGACGGCGGCCGACCGCTGCGAACGGCTCACCGTCCTCGTGTGCGCCTCGTCCGTCGAGACGATCCCGCTGGCCGACCGCGTGGCGTGGATGCGCGAAGTGCACCCCGGGGTACGGGTCGTGGGCACCATGGACGAAACCCCGGTGGACGTGCACGACCCCGATGTGTGGGACGCCCACATGGCCGTCTTCCGCGCCGCCGTCCCCGGCCGGGTGGACGCCGTCTTCACCTCGGAGGCGTACGGCGCGGAGCTCGGCCGCCGCTTCGGCGCCGACGCCGTCTGCGTCGACCCCGACCGGAGTGTCTTCCCGGTCTCCGGCACCGCCGTGCGCAAGGACCCCCTCGGCTGCTGGGACTTCCTCGAGCCGCCGGTGCGCGCCGCGCTCGCCCGGCGGGTCGTCGTCCTCGGCGCCGAGTCCACCGGCACGACCACGATGGCCCGGGCGCTCGCCGAGCACTACCGGCGGCGCGGCGGAGTGTGGGCGCCGACCCGCTGTGTGCCCGAGTACGGACGGGAGTTCAGCGAACACAAGCTGGCCGCCCTGCGCGCACGGCGCCCCGGCGCCGGCTGGGACGAGGTCACGTTCTCCTCCGACGAGTTCCCGCTGATCGCACGGCGACAGGCGGTGCTCGAGGAGCACGCCGCGCGGGCCGGCTCGCCCGTCGTCGTCTGCGACACCGACGCCTTCGCCACGACGATCTGGCACGAGCGCTACATGGGCGGCCCCTACCCGGCGCCCCCCGAGCCGCGCCGCCAGCACCTGTGGCTGCTGACCGACCACACGGGCGTCGACTTCGAGGACGACGGCCTGCGCGACGGAGAGCATCTGCGGCCCTGGATGACCGGCCGCTTCCGCGAGGAACTCGCCCGCACCGGCCGCCGCACCGTCGAGCTCACCGGACCGCACGAGCGGCGGCTCGCCACCGCGGTCGCCGCCGTGGACGCACTGATCGCCGAGGGCTGGGACCTCGCGGAACCCCTCCCGGAGAAACGATGAGCGACACCCGCCCGGCGGGTTACGACCCGTACGCCTTCGAACCGTTCGCCGTCACCGTCGACCTCGCCGTCTTCACGGTCAGGGAGAGCCGGCTGCACGTCCTCCTGGTCGAGCGCGGACAGGAGCCCTACCGGGGCGCCTGGGCGCTGCCGGGCGGATTCCTGCTCCCCAGGGAGTCCGCGGAGACCGCCGCACGCCGCGAACTGGCCGAGGAGACCGGCCTGACGGAGCAGACCGCCGCCGACCTCCACCTCGAGCAGCTGCGCACCTACAGCGACCCGGACCGCGACCCGAGGATGCGCGTGGTGTCCGTCGCCTACACCGCGCTCGTACCGGACCTGCCGGAGCCGCGCGGCGGCGGCGACGCGGCGCACGCCCGCTGGACACCGCTCTCGTCGGCCACGCCGCTCGCCTTCGACCACGACACGATCCTCGCCGACGCGCACAGCCGCATCGGCGCCAAGCTCGAGTACACCTGTCTCGCCACCGCCTTCTGCCCGCGTGAGTTCACACTCGGCGAACTCCAGCAGGTGTACGAGACCGTCTGGGGCGTCGAGCTGGACCGCCCCAACTTCCGGCGCAAGGTGCTGGCGACCCCCGGCTTCGTCGAGGCCGTCGAGGGCGAACCGCGCCGCACCGGCGGCCGCGGAAAACCGGCCGCGCTCTACCGGGCGGGAGCCGCGTCCGCCCTGCACCCACCACTCCTGCGACCCGAGGGACGGCAGCAGACATGACCACGACGAGGAGCACCAGGACCATCACCAAGCAGGCCGCCACCGGGGCGCTGACCGGGCTCGCGCTCGGCGACGCCCTCGGCTTCCCGACCGAGTTCAACGACGTGCCCGCCATCCTCGCCAAGTGCGGGCCCTGGCGGCAGATGGAACTCCCCACACCCGCGATCGTCACCGACGACACCCAGATGACCCTCGCCCTCGCACGCGGCATCCGCACGGCCATGTCGCGCGGCCTGCTCGTGGCGTCCCGGCTCGTCAGGCCGGTGCGCGAGGAGTTCGTCGACTGGTACCACTCGCCGGAGAACAACCGGGCCCCCGGCCGCACCTGCCTGGTCGCCTGCCAGAAGCTGGACAGCGACCTGCCGTGGCAGGCGGCCAGCCAGATCGGCTCCAAGGGCTGCGGGGCGAACATGCGCGTCGCACCCGTGGGCCTCGTACCGGGCCTGAGCGAGGAACAGCGCTCCGGCGCGGCGCAGTTGCAGGCGGCGCTCACCCACGGCCACCCGACCGCCCTCGCCGCGAGCGACCTCACGGCCCGCGCGGTGTTCCTGCTGGCGCAGGGGGCGGAGCCGACCGGTCTGGTGGGCCAGCTGCGCTCGTACGCCTACGAGAACCGCAGCCGGTACTTGCACCGCTGGCTCGGCGACCTGTGGACCTACTCGCACGACGCGACGCCCGAGGCCTTCATCGCGCGCGGCTGGGACGAGTGCCTGCAGATCCTCGAACGGCTCGCCGCCGCCGTGCGCTCACCGGAACCGGAGCTCGACCCCTGCCTGACCACCGGCGACGGCTGGATCGCGGAGGAGGCGCTGGCCACGGGCCTGTTGTGCTTCCTGATGTTTCCCGAGGAGCCGCTCACGGCCCTCCGCCGGGCCGCCTGCACCAAGGGCGACTCCGACTCGATCGCCTGCCTCGCGGGCGCGTTCGCGGGCGCCCACCTCGGCGCCGGCGCGTGGCCGCGCGAGTGGGCGGACCGGATCGAGTATCGCGGGGAGCTCGTCACGCTGGGTGCGCTCTGGGACGCCTGAGCCGGGACCGGCCACGGTCGTCCCCGGCCGGTCATCTCTCAGCCCGCCGACGCCCTCCGGACCCGCACCAGGAAGTCCTCCACGCGGGCCCGGTCCGGGACGGGCGGGAGCGGGGAGGTGGTCGCGGCCGTGTCCGCCTCGGCGGCGAGGCGGGTCATCCAGGACTCGACCCTGTCCCACGGCACCTCGCCCCGTTTGACCTCGAGCAGCCGTTCGCGGTCCGCACCCACGTCGATCACCAGCTCGCCCGTGCGCAGCAGATCGCGGCAACTGCCCAGCAGACGCAGCAGGTGCATGGCGTGCTTCCAGCGCGGTGCGCCGTGCTGCCGCACGTCCGCCTCGAGTTTCCTGCGCTGGCCCGTCGCGTAGCGGACGAACGTCTCGTGGGCGCGGCTCGACAGGAACGCCCCGCGCAGGGACAGCAGTTCGCGACCGGTCTCGTCGACGTGCTCGACGATCGGGGAGTGCAGGCATTCCAGCACGTTCGGGTTGGCGCGCAGCGCCAGTTCGAGGAAGCGCTCCAGCTCCCAGGAGAACTGCTCCTCTGCCGGTCCCTCGACATGCGTCGGCGGCTTCTCGAAGCCCCAGAACAGCGGTGTGGGCGCGAGGAACACACCGCGCCTGTCGGTGTCGCTGTCGTCGGTGGCCAGCCCGAAGGCGCGCGACCCCATGACACAGGAGTAGACCGTGTGGTCGCGGACAAGTGTCAGCGGCGTCATGCCCGAGAGGCTACGGGAGGCGCAAGGTCGTGCCCGGACAGGGCCTGGCCCCGTACGGGAGGCGCCAGGTCGCGCCCGGACAGCGCCTAGCTTCGCCGGATCGAGTCCCCCGAGACGGTGATCCGCTCCTGCGGCAGGGGCTTCGTCGCCGGGCCCGCCTCCACGGAGGCGTCCGCGAGCCCGAACTTGCTGCCGTGGCACAGGCAGTTGATGGTTCCGTCGGAGACGTTCGCGACCGTGCAGCCCTGATGGGTGCAGACCGCGGAGAACGCCTTGAAGTCGCCGGACTCCGGCTGCGTCACCACGATCTTCTTGTCGGCGAAGACCTTGCCGCCGCCGACCGGGATGTCCGCCGTCTTCGCGAGCTCCTCGCCACCTGGCGCGGGGGAGTCCTGCCCGGGTTCCGTGGGCGTGGCGTCCGGCGGCCGGGTGGCCGGATCCTCCCCACCGTCTCCGTTCCCGCATCCCGCCACCAGCGCGGCCGCGCCCGCCGCACCCACCGCGAGAACCGTCCGTCGGCTCGTGTCCATGACACTCTCCTCTGTTCGTCGCCCCCGACCGCCCGGGGCACGAGCATCCTGGCCTCCGAACGGGCGGAGAAGAAGCAACCGGGCAGTCGTGTCCGCCCGCCGGCCCAGGCCCAGTGTGCGCCTCCACGCACGGCCGGTCGACGGCCGGACCGGACGGCCCGCGACTCGCGGAGTCGACGTGTCTCGCAGAGCGGTCGCCGCGGCCGCCGCGCCGCGCGCTGACTACGCTGAAACGGAGCACCCGGCCGGCAGGACCGGCAGGTAGGAACGAAGGAGCACGACGTGGCGGTACGAGCGGTCCGCGGAGCCGTCCAACTGGAACGGGACGACGCCGGACACATGGGCGAGCAGGTCGGCGAGCTGCTCACCGCCATCCTCGAGCGCAACGGCCTGGCCGTCGACGATCTGATCAGCGTCTGGTTCACCGCCACCCCCGACCTGCACAGCGACTTCCCCGCGGCCGCGGCGCGCGGGCTCGGCATCGTCGACGTGCCGCTGATCTGCGCGCAGGAACTCGACATCGCCGGGGCCATGCCGCGCGTCGTCCGCATCCTCGCGCACGTCGAGTCCGACCTGCCCCGGTCGAAGATCGCCCATGTCTACCTCGGCGCAGCCGCCGCCCTCCGCAAGGACATCGCCCAGTGAGAACCGCGCTCGTCATCGGAACCGGACTGATCGGCACGTCCGCCGCGCTGGCCCTCGCGGGACGCGGCGTCGCCGTGCACCTCGTCGACCACGACGCCGAGCGTGCCCGCACCGCCGCCGCGCTCGGAGCCGGCACGGACGAGCGGCCGGAGGGCCGCGTCGACCTCGCCGTCGTCGCCGTGCCCCCGGCGCATGTCGCCACCACGCTGGCCGAGGCCATGGGCGCCGGCGTGGCCCGCGGCTACCTCGACGTGGCCAGCGTCAAGGGAGGCCCCCGCCGGGAGCTCGAGGCGATGGGCGTGGACCTGTCCGCCTACATCGGCACGCATCCGATGTCCGGCAAGGAACGCTCAGGCCCGCTGGCCGCCACCGCCGACCTCTTCGAGGGCCGCCCCTGGGTGCTGACCCCCACCCGGGAGACGGACACCGAGGTCCTCAACCTCGCCCTCGAGCTGGTCGCCCTCTGCCGTGCCGTGCCCGTCGTGATGGACGCGGACGCCCACGACAAGGCGGTCGCCCTCGTCTCCCACACCCCGCAGCTGATCTCCTCCATGGTCGCGGCGCGCCTCGAGGACGCCGACGACACCGCCGTACGGCTGTGCGGGCAGGGCATCCGCGACGTGACCCGGATCGCGGCCTCCGACCCCCGGATGTGGGTGGAGATCCTCTCGGCGAACCCCGGGCCGGTGGCCGACGTGCTGGCCGGCGTCGCGGCCGACCTCGACGAGACGGTCCGAGCGCTGCGGTCCCTCCAGTCCTCCGACGAGTCCAAGCGCCAGGACGGCGCGGAGGGCATCGAGGACGTCCTGCGGCGCGGCAACGCCGGACGGGTACGGGTACCGGGCAAGCACGGCACGGCACCGGCGGCCTACGAGGTCGTCGCCGTACTGATCAGCGACCAGCCGGGCGAGCTGGCCCGCATCTTCGCCGACACCGGCCGCGCCGGCGTGAACATCGAGGACGTCCGCATCGAGCACGCCACCGGGCAGCAGGCCGGACTCGTCCAGCTGATGGTCGAGCCCACGGCGGCGCCGGTGCTCACCGCCGCGCTGCGGGAACGGGGCTGGTCGATCCGTCAGTAGACGGCCGGCGGCTCGGAGCGCTTCCCGGCCGGGAGGCGGACGGAGCAGTGGCAGGACCCGGCCCGGCCGCTTCCGGGCGGCCGGCCGAGGGAGCGTCCGGGGGCCGTGTCAAGGGGCCGCTCCGGGGCCCCGGCGTACGGGTGCAGAAGTGGTCGTCCGCACTCGGTAACCTTGTGCTGGGCCCCTCGGCACTCCCGCCGTGCCCACTCCCACGAACCAGGAAGGTGTCCGACACCGTGGAATCCGTGATCGTCGCCATCGATGGCCCCTCCGGCACGGGCAAGTCGAGCACCTCCAAGGCCGTCGCCTCCGCGCTGGGGCTGAGCTACCTCGACACCGGCGCGCAGTACCGCGCGATCACCTGGTGGATGATCAGCAACGGCATCGACGTGTCCGACCCCGCCGCGATCGCGACCGCCTCCGGCAAGCCGGTGATCGAGTCCGGCACCGACCCGTCGGCACCGACGATCACCGTCGACGGCCTCGACGCCTCCGGCCCGATCCGCGAGCAGGACGTCACCGCCAAGGTCAGCGCGGTCAGCGCGGTGCCCGAGGTGCGCACCCGGATCACCGAGCTGCAGCGTTCCATCGCCAAGGCCGCCGAGAAGGGCATCGTCGTCGAGGGCCGTGACATCGGCACCACCGTCCTGCCCGACGCCGATCTGAAGATCTTCCTGACCGCGTCCCCGGAGGCCAGGGCGGCCCGCCGCAGCGGCGAGCTCAAGGGCGCCGACGTCGCGGCCACCCGTGAAGCCCTGATCAAGCGGGACGCGGCCGACTCCAGCCGTAAGACCTCGCCGCTCGCCAAGGCGGACGACGCGGTCGAGGTCGACACCACGGACCTCACGCTCCAGCAGGTCATCGAATGCGTCGTCACTCTCGTCGAGGAGCGGCGGAACCGGGACGCAGCGCAGGTCGAGGGGCACTCGGCCGAAGCGCAGTCGAGGCGGAGCGCGACCGGCGACGACGAGAAGCGGGGCGCGGCCGACAGCACGCGGAAGCAGGCCGCCCGGTGACCGTTCCCTCACAGAAGGGCGCGGCCGTCGGGCGGGGCATCGGCATCGGGCTGATGTACGGACTGTGGAAGCCGCGCGTCCTCGGCGCGTGGCGGGTGCCGGCAGCGGGGCCGGTCATCCTCGCGGTGAACCACGCGCACAACATCGACGGGCCGATGCTGATGGGCACCGCGCCCAGGCCCGTGCACTTCCTGATCAAGAAGGAGGCGTTCGTCGGCCCCCTGGATCCGTTCCTCATCGGGATCGGACAGGTCAAGGTGGACCGTACGACCGCCGACCGCACCGCCATAACGGCCGCGCTCGGCGTGCTGGACAACGGCGGCGTCCTCGGGATCTTCCCCGAGGGCACCCGCGGTGAGGGCGACTTCGCCTCCCTGCGTGCCGGGCTGGCGTACTTCGCGGTGCGCAGCGGCGCCCCGATCGTCCCGGTCGCGGTGCTGGGAAGCACCGAGCGCCGCGGACGGTTGATAAAGGGACTGCCTCCGTTGCGCAGCAAGGTGGACGTCGTCTTCGGTGACGCGTTCGAGGCCGGGGACGGCAGCGGACGCCGCACGCGCAAGGCGCTCGACGAGGCGACGGTGCGCATCCAGGAGCACCTGACCGCCCACCTGGCGGACGCGAAGCGCCTCACCGGGCGCTAGGACAGACTTGAGTAATGGGCCGCGCGACTGACACGGTCCAGTGACGAACGAGGAACGGACTTCATGAACGACCAGCACGACCACGGAGCGCTCGGCGACGCCGAGTACGCGGAGTTCATGGAGCTCGCCGCGGAAGAGGGCTTCGACGTCGAGGACGTCGAGGGCGCGATCGAGGAGGCCGGGCACGGCCCGCTGCCCGTCCTCGCCGTCGTCGGCCGCCCGAACGTCGGCAAGTCGACCCTGGTGAACCGCATCATCGGCCGCCGCGAGGCGGTCGTCGAGGACAAGCCCGGCGTCACCCGCGACCGCGTCACCTACGAGGCCGAGTGGGCCGGCCGCCGCTTCAAGGTCGTCGACACCGGCGGCTGGGAGCAGGACGTCCTCGGCATCGACGCCTCCGTCGCCGCCCAGGCCGAGTACGCCATCGAGGCCGCCGACGCGGTCGTCTTCGTCGTCGACTCGACGGTCGGCGCGACCGACACCGACGAGGCGGTCGTCAAGCTGCTCCGCCGGGCCGGCAAGCCCGTCGTGCTCTGCGCCAACAAGGTCGACGGACCCAGCGGAGAGGCCGACGCGACGGCCCTGTGGTCGCTCGGCCTCGGCCAGCCGCACCCGGTCTCCTCGCTGCACGGCCGCGGCACGGGCGACATGCTCGACGCCGTCCTCGAGGCCCTGCCGGAGGCGCCGGCCCAGACCTTCGGCACCGCCGTCGGCGGTCCGCGCCGGATCGCCCTGATCGGCCGTCCGAACGTCGGCAAGTCGTCGCTGCTCAACAAGGTCGCCCGCGAGGAGCGCGTCGTCGTCAACGAGCTCGCGGGCACCACCCGTGACCCGGTCGACGAGCTCATCGAACTCGGCGGCGTGACCTGGAAGTTCGTCGACACCGCCGGTATCCGCAAGCGCGTCCACCTCCAGCAGGGCGCCGACTACTACGCCTCGCTGCGCACGGCCGCCGCCGTCGAGAAGGCGGAGGTCGCGGTCATCCTGATCGACGCGACGGACACCATCAGCGTCCAGGACCAGCGCATCATCACCATGGCCGTCGAGGCCGGCCGCGCCATCGTCGTCGCCTACAACAAGTGGGACGACCTCGACGAGGAGCGCCGCTACTACCTCGAGCGCGAGATCGAGACCGAGATGCAGCAGGTCGCCTGGGCGCCCCGGGTGAACGTCTCAGCGCTCACCGGCCGCCACATGGAGAAGCTGGTCCCGGCGATCGAGACGGCGCTGGCGGGCTGGGAGACGCGTGTCCCGACCGGCCGGCTGAACGCGTTCCTCGGCGAGATCGTCGCCGCGCATCCGCACCCGATCCGGGGCGGCAAGCAGCCGCGCATCCTGTTCGGCACGCAGGCCGGCACCAAGCCGCCGCGGTTCGTGCTGTTCGCGTCGGGCTTCCTCGAGCACGGTTACCGCCGCTTCGTCGAGCGCCGACTGCGTGAGGAGTTCGGCTTCGAGGGCACCCCGATCCACATCTCGGTGCGGGTGCGGGAGAAGCGCGGCCGCAAGAAGTAGCCGACGACGCATCGACGCCGCTGCCCCCGGACCGTGCACACGG
>NZ_JBSGZJ010000273.1:0-9698 GCF_053610925.1 Streptomyces sp. NPDC054847
GGCCCACACGGTGTGTGGGCCGGCCGCGGCTCTCGTGCTGCTCGCTTCGCGCGCCTGAACGCGCTACGCGGACTTGCGGCTGTCGCGCGGGTGCACCGCGATGTTCATGGCGCCGGAACGAAGGACCGCCAGCCGTTCGGCCAGCACCTCTTCCAGCTCCTCGCGGGTGCGCCGCTCCATCAGCATGTCCCAGTGCGTGCGCGCCGGCTTGCCCTTCTTCTCTTCGGGGCCGTCCCCGTCGACCAGGAGTGCCTGGGCGCCACACGCCTTGCACTCCCACTCCGGCGGAATCTCCGCCTCGACCGAGAACGGCATCTCAAAACGATGTCCGTTCTGGCATGCGTACTCCACCGCCTGGCGCGGGGCCAGGTCGATGCCGCGGTCCGTCTCGTAGCTGGTAACCACAAGTCGCGTGCCGCGGAGAGCTCGCTCACTCATGAATCGTGCCTCCCGGGCTTGTCGCCCACAGGACAGGTGTCGCTGTCGTCGTCATCCGGTCAACGTCCGGTCGGCGGTAAAGATTCCCGTTCCGGGTCATGCGTCGCCCGTCGTGCCGCTGCTTTGCCATTGGTTGGGGTACCCACCAGTGCCCGGTTTGTCACATCTGACAGAAAGTGTCACCCACTGATTTCACTATTCCAGCACGCAGTAACGGTCCGCCTGGCAAGCCAAAGGCGTACACTACCGGCCTTTTACTCAGGCGTCTAAATCCGCTCCGGTACCGGGTTCCCCGCGGCGGCCACCGCACGCCTCACGGGAACCCTCGCGAGCAGCACGAATCCCACTCCGAAGAAGATCACCAAAGAGATGATCGCGTCACGGTAGCTGCCCGACATCTGATACGCCAGACCGAATACGAGCGGTCCGAGCCAGCTGAGCCCTCGGTCGCTCATCTCGTAGGCCGAAAAGTACTCCGCCTCCTTGCCCCGCGGCACGAGATGCGAGAACAGCGACCGCGACAGCGCCTGGCTCCCGCCCAGGACCAGTCCGATGCCGGCCGCGAGGCAGTAGAACCACAGCGGCTCGCCCGGGGGCAGGAAGTACGCCGCCGCCAGGATCAGGGTCCACACCGCGAGCGAGGCGAGGATCGTGCGCTTCGCGCCGTACGAACGGGCCAGCCGGCCCATGCCCAGCGCCCCCGCGACCGCCAGCACCTGCACCAGCAGCACCGCGGTGATCAGGGTGGTCTGGTCCAGGTCCAGTTCCTCCGAGCCGTAGACGGAGGCCTGGGAGATGACCGTCTGTACGCCGTCGTTGTAGACGAGGTACGCGAGCAGGAACGAGAGGGTGAGGGGGTGTCGGCGCATGTCGCGGAGCGTCGCGACGAGCTGCCGCCACCCCGATCCGACCGCGCCCTCGCCGGACGGTGCGATCCTGCGGTCGCGCAGCCGGCGCAGCGGGATCAGCGTGAAGGCGCCCCACCAGAGACCGGCCGAGGCCAGGCAGATGCGGACCGCGTCGCCCTCGGAGAGGCCGAACGACTCGTGGCCCGAGTAGACGATCAGGTTCAGCACCAGCACGAGGGCGCCGGACGTGTAGCCGAAGGCCCAGCCGCGCGACGACACCGCGTCCCGCTCCTCCGGCCCGGCGATCTGCGGCAGATACGCGTTGTAGAGGACCATCGACACGGCCAGCGCGGCGTTCGCCACGATCAGCAGAAGAGCGCCCAGCAGATAGCGGTCGCCGTCCAGGAAGAACATTCCGGTCGTCGCCGCCGCCCCGACGTACGCGGCGACGGCGAGCAGCGGCTTCTTGCGGCCCGTACGGTCCGCGGCCGCCCCGGCGAAGGGCATGATCAGCACCGCGAGAACCACCGAGACCGACACCGCGTACGGGAAGACGGAACCCGCCCGCACCGGGATGCCCAGGGGATGGACGAAGCCCTCGGCGTCGGCCGCGGCCTTCGCCACCGACGTCAGATAGGGCCCGAGGAAGACCGTGAGCACGCTCGTCGAATAGACGGAGCACGCGAAGTCGTAGAAGTACCAGCCTCGTTGCTCGCGTCTGCGGGCACCGTCGTCCTCGCCGGTGCCCTCGGTGCTGTCCGCCGTGTCCGCACTCACTCGGCGCCCCCTCGCTCATGCCGTCGCAGACGCCGGTGCCCCCGCGGCCGCGCGGGCGCGATCAGACCCACACTCCCCGGTCGGTCAGCACCGTGCGCAACGTCTCAAGATGATCGGTCATGATGCCATCCACGCCAAGGTCCAGGAGCCGGGCCATCCGGTCGGCGTCGTTCACCGTCCACACGTGGACCTGCAGGCCCCGCCGGTGGGCCGCGCGCACGAAACGCCGGTCCACCACGCGGATCCCGCCCTGCGTCTCCGGCACCTGTGCGCACACCGCTCCGCTGCGCACCGCCGCCGGTATCCCGTACGAGCCGAGCCGCAGGCCGAGCACGCCCCGTACCCCGTACGAGGTCGCCAGGCGCGGACCCGCGAGCCGCATCGCCCGGGCCACCCGGGCCTCCGAGAACGAGCCGACGCACACCCGGTCCCAGGCCGCGGTCCGCCGGATCAGCTCCATCAGCGGCGCCAGCGCGGACTCCGCCTTCAGGTCCACGTTCCACCGGGCCTCGGGGAACTCCTCCAGCAGCTCCTCGAACAGCGCCAGCGGCTCGCGGCCGGCCACCCTCGCCCTGCGTACCTCGCTCCACGGCAGGGCGGCGATCCGCCCTCTGGCGTCGGTCACCCGGTCCAGGGTGGTGTCGTGGAAGGCGACGAGACGTCCGTCCGACGTCGTGTGCACATCGGTCTCGAAGTAGCGGTATCCGGCCGCGGCGGCCCGGCGGAAGGCCTCCGCGGTGTTCTCGATGCCGTCGGCCGCCCCGCCGCGGTGGGCGAAGGCGAGGGTCGCGGGGTGGTCCAGATAGGGGTGGCGTATGCGGGTCACCGCGGCAGTATGGCCTGCGAGGGTGACCCGGTGGCGACCACGGTGCTGCGTCCGTCCTTCTCCCGGACGGCGAACAGGCGCAGGAACAGCTGCGCCAGCGGCCCGATCGCCAGCGCGTACGCCACCGTCCCGATGCCGACGGAACCGCCGAGCGCGAACCCGGTCGCGACGACGGCGACCTCGATCGCGGTGCGCACCAGCCGGATCGAGCGGCCGGTCAGCCGGTGCAGCCCGGTCATCAGGCCGTCCCGCGGGCCCGGTCCGAAACGGGCCGCGATGTAGAGGCCCGTCGCCGCGCCGTTGAGCACGATGCCCGCGACCATCAGCGGGACCTGCCCGACGAGCGTCGTCACCTGCGGTACGAGGGACAGGGTGGCGTCCATGGCGATGCCGATGACGAACACGTTGGACACGGTCCCGAGGCCGGGCCGCTGGCGGATCGGTATCCACAGCAGCAGCACCACGGCGCCCACGATGATCGACACCACGCCGATCGTCAGCCCGGTCAGCTCGGCCAGCCCCTGATGCAGCACCCCCCACGGCTCGAGACCGAGCCCGGCGCGCACCAGCAAGGCGGAACTCGCTCCGTACAGCGCGAGGCCGACGTACAGCTGAAGCAGTCGGCGGGTGAGATGCGCGGACACGATGGCGCCCCCTGTCTGGTGTTCGTGGACTGACGCATGACACTCTGTGGCTATGGAACGACCGGCAACCATGGCCAATTCGAGGAAGGTGGACCGACTTCCATGACGCAGTGGACTTCTGCCGTGGGCGCGGCCCAGCTCGCCCGACAGCTCACGTCCCAGCAGGCGCGCCCCGCGGGACCCGGCACCCGCAAGCCGCCGGCGTACCGCGCGCTCGCCGACGGCATCCGCCTGCTCGTCCTCGAGGGCCGCGTGCCGGTCGCGGCACGGCTGCCCGCGGAACGCGAACTGGCGCTGTCCCTCTCGGTCAGCCGCACCACCGTCGCCGCCGCGTACGAGGCACTGCGCGGCGAGGGCTTCCTCGAGTCCCGCAGGGGCGCCGGCAGCTGGACCGCCGTACCCGCCGGGAACCCGCTGCCCGCCCGCGGCCTTGAGCCCCTGCCACCGGAGTCGCTCGGCTCCATGATCGACCTGGGCTGTGCCGCCCTGCCCGCGCCGGAGCCGTGGCTGACCCGGTCCGTCCAGGGCGCCCTCGAGGAGCTGCCGCCCTACGCCCACACCCACGGCGACTACCCGGCCGGTCTGCCCGCCCTGCGCCGGATGCTCGCCGACCGCTACACGGAACGCGGCATCCCGACCATGCCGGAACAGATCATGGTCACCACCGGCGCCATGGGCGCCATCGACGCGATCTGCCACCTGTTCGCCGGCCGGGGCGAACGCATCGCCGTCGAATCGCCCTCCTACGCCAACATCCTCCAGCTGATGCGCGAGGCCGGCGCGCGGCTCGTGCCCGTCGCCATGGCCGAAGGACTCACCGGCTGGGACCTGAACCGCTGGCGCCAGGTGCTGCGCGACGCCGCGCCCCGGCTCGCGTACGTCGTCGCCGACTTCCACAACCCCACCGGCGCGCTCGCCGACGAGCACCAGCGCCGGGCCCTGGTCGAGGCCGCCCGCTCGGCCGGGACGGTGCTCGTCGTCGACGAGACCATGTCGGAACTGCACCTCGACCGCGACATCGAGATGCCCCCGCCCGTTTGCTCGTTCGACCCCGCGGGCTCCACGGTCCTCACCGTCGGCTCCGCCAGCAAGGCCTTCTGGGCCGGCATGCGGATCGGCTGGGTCCGCGCCGCTCCCGACGTGATCCGCTCCCTCGTCGCCGCCCGCGCGTACGCCGACCTCGGCACGCCGGTCCTGGAGCAGCTCGCCATCAACTGGCTGATGCGCACCGGTGGTTGGACCGACGCCGTGTCCATCCGTCGAGAGCAGGCCCGTGACAACCGGGACGCGCTCGTCGCCGCGGTGCGCAAGGAACTGCCGGCCTGGGAGTTCGACGTCCCCCGCGGCGGCCTCACTCTCTGGGTCCGCACCGGCGGCCTCTCCGGCTCCCGCCTCGCCGAGGTCGGCGAACGCGTCGGCGTCCGGGTGCCGTCGGGGCCGCGCTTCGGGGTCGACGGCGCCTTCGAGGGCTACGTGCGACTGCCGTTCACCGTGGGCGGCCCGGTGGCGGAGGAGGCGGCGGCCCGCCTCGCCGCGGCGGCGCGCCTTGTCTCCAAGGGAGCGACGACGGGCACGGAGGCCCCCCGCACGTTCGTGGCGTAGCCGCCCCGGTGCCATTCCACAACGCCGTCGGACCGGGTGATCGCCCGGCCCGAAGATCCGCCCGCCCAGGCCCTAGCTAGGGTTCCGCCGGGACCGTGGGCGGGCAGAGCGGCTTCGCCGGGATCACCGGCGGCGCCGGGGGAGCTTCCGGAGTGCCCGGGCCGGCGGGCAGGAGGGCCAGGACCGCCTGCCGGTGGGCCTCCGTCGTCGCGTCGTCGAACGGGTCGGGCGTCGCCGGGACCTGGAGCCGCAGGACCGGGCCGTTGCCCAGCCGTGCGTAGCCCCGGCCGGCCGGGACGTCGGGGACGGGCGTGGAGCGCGGGGTCTCCCCGAGCACGGACCTGATGTCGTCCGCACCGGCCGCGCCGAGCACCACCCGGGCACGGGTGTGCGTGCGTACCGCCTCGGTCAGCGCGCCGACGCTGTCGAACTGCTCGGCCACGACCACCGTCACCTGCGCGGCCCGCCCGTGGCGCAGCGGCACGGACAGCAGCTCCTGGGGGTCCATGTGCCCGTCGGCCGCGGCCAGGTGTCCGAAGACGCCGGGCCGGTCCACCAGGATCCACAGCGGCCGCCTGGTGTCCTCGGGGGCCGGCTGCCCGGCCTGCCGGGCCCGGTTGGCGGCGATGAGCCGCCGCTCCGTCTCGTGTGCGGCCCACTCCAGGCTCGACAGCGCGCCGGCGAGACCGCATTCGACGGCCAGGACCCCCGCACGGCCGGTGAGACAGGCGTATTCGCCGGTTCCGCTGCCCTCCACGATCAGTACGTCCCCGTGTTGCAGCGCCTGCAGGGCGATGGAGCGGAGAAGGGTCGTGGTGCCGCTGCCCGGTTCGCCGACGGCCAGCAGGTGGGGCTCTGTGGAGCGGGGGCCGGTGCGCCAGACGACCGGAGGCGCCTGGACGGTCCCGTCGCCCGTCGTGACCGGCACCGTGCGCTGGACCGCGTCGGCGTCGGTGAAGCCGAGGACGGTCTCGCCGGGGACGGTGACGAAGCGCTGGGCGGCGATGCCGGTGGACAGGGCGGGCAGCACGCTCATCACGAGCTCGTTGCCCTCCTCGTCCCAGGTGAAGAGGTATTCGCGCCCGCGCCCGGACTTCGCGTGCAGCAACTGCTCGATCCGGGCCCGGGCAGCATCCTCGCCGTCGGTGAAGTACGCGGGGTAGGTGACGCGCAGCCGGGTGAGGCGGCCGTTGCCGTCGAACTCGTACTCACTGAAGGCCTTGCCCCACTCCCCGCCGTGGGCGAACAGCGGAGCCGGGTCCTCGGGGACGGAGAAGTACGGGACGAGTGCCTCGTACAGCGCCCGCAGCCGGGCGGTCTCCGCCTCGTCGGGTCCGGTCCTGACCGGGGTCCTGACACGGCCCTGCCAGGCGGCCGCGCCCATCACCGAGATCAGGGCGACCAGGGGCCCGTACGGGATGAGCGCGACCACCAGGACGCAGGCGGCGACAAGGAACAGGGTCGGACCACGCCGCTCCTTGGGGGTGCCGGCCCACTTCTGCCGGCCCTTCACGGCAAGCTTCCGCAGACCGCGGGAGACCGTGATCAGCGGATGGAGGACGTCCGTGGCGCTGTCGGCGGCCGTGCGCGCGATCTCTCGGCTGCGGGTGATCTGCGCGCTGCCGCTGCTCAGAATGCGGGGGAGTGGACGCCGGGCCACATCGTCTCCTGTGGGTGCCGAAGGGACAGGCGGTCAGAACTTGATCCCGCCCAGCAGACCGGCCAGGCTCGTCGTGCCTGCCTGGATGCTGGGGGCGATCGCGGTGCCGGCGAGGAAGAAGCCGAACAGCGCGGAGACGAGCGCGTGCGAGGCCTTGAGGCCGTCCTTCCTGAAGAAGAGGAAGACGATGATGCCGAGCAGCACGACGCCTGACATGGACAGAATCATGAGGTTCTCCTGGGTGAGGGGACAGTCACCATGAGTTCTTCCAGGCTTACCGAAAGTATCTATGCGACAAAAGGTGCAAAAGAGTGAAATTCTGAGCATTTCACTGCACTGGTGGACAGCCGGTCGTTGCCCGGCGGGCAGAGGGCCGGACCGCGCGGCACAGTGCCTCCGCGGCGGGATCCATTGCCACCGCCGCGCCGCGTCATGTCGGCCGCCGGGCAGTACCCTGTCGATTCACTCGTACGGCTGCTCCTGCCGTGCGGGCCAGGTCAAACGGTGAAAGGCGGTACGTCCGATGAGTGAGGTCCCGGACCCCGAGGTGATCGAACTCGCGACCAAGGTCTTCGACCTGGCGCGACAGGGGGAGACCGAGGCGCTCGCCGCGTACGTCGACGCCGGCGTCCCGGCCGACCTCACCAACGACAAGGGCGACACGCTCGTCATGCTCGCCGCGTACCACGGCCACGCGGCCGCCGTGGAGGCGCTCCTCGCCCGCGGCGCAGAACCGAACCGTGCCAACGACCGCGGGCAGACCCCTCTCGCCGGCGCCGTCTTCAAGGGGGAGGACGCCGTCATCCGCGCTCTGCTCGACGGAGGCGCCGACCCCCACGCAGGCACCCCGTCCGCGGCGGATACCGCGCGGATGTTCGGGAAGGCGGATCTTCTGGAGCTGTTCGAAGGCCGCTGAGCGGCTCACGGACAGCCGCGAGGGCCACCGCGGGGGGCGCCGTAAATGTGGTCGCGGTGGCGAAATGGGTGGGTCATCATGACGTCAGCCCCATCCCGGACGACATCAACCGGGAGTTTCCCCTGGGGCCACCGAAGAGAGGCAGAGGAAGATGGTCTACACCAAGCGGAAGAGGCGTACGACGACGGGCGGCCCTGCATGCTGCTGCGTGGCCTAGGCACAACAGTCCCCGGTTGCGTCGACAGCTTGATGTGAGGCATTTTCCATGTTCGATCCAGTCATAGCGCCGAGCGGCACCCTGCTCGGCCTGCTGCAGAGGGGCCGTGGCGACGGCACGCTGCACGCGCTCGCAGCCCCGCGGGCCGAAGCACTCGCCGCCCTCAACCACTGCGTGCTCAATGACCCCCGCCACGACTGGCAGGTCGAGAACCGCTCCCTCTACTACGCACGCCTCTACCTCGATCTCCACGGCAGCCTCGAGGAGATCGAACGGCATCTGTGCGACGCCGACGACCACCTCGACACCGAGGAGTGCCGGACCGGTCTCGCCCTCGCGGTGCTCGGCCATCTCGCCTCCTACGGCAGGGGCGACGCACTCGCCCTGCTGCGGCAGTACGCGAGGAACGGCGCCAACTGGGCGTGGGCGCTCGACGAGCTCGCCCTCCGCGACGACGACGCCGGGCTGCGGGCACTCGCCGTTCCCGTCCTGTCCCGGTTCCCCGCGACACCCGAAGGCGACGCCGAACTGGCCGCCGCGGTGCGGGACTCCTTCGAACCGCGGCCCTGGCGGCTGTGGGCGGAGGACGCGCGGGAAGGCGTGGGCGCCAGGATCAAGGCAGCGCAGGAAGCGGGCTCCTTCGACCGCTGGCAACGCCAGATGCGGCCCTCCGGGCCCCGGCCCGGCTGGAGCGTCCAGGCGGTCCTGGACTGGGCGGACGAGGGACTGGAGCGAGGCAGCGCCTTGCACGTCCCGGCAGCCCGGTGCCTGAGCGCCGTCGCAGGGCCGGAGGACCGGCCCGCCATCGTCGAAGCCGCCCGCAGCGGCCCGGACGGCGCGCGCTGCACCGCCCTCCACTACCTCGCCGAGTCACGCGACGCCGTCGTCCTCGACCTGATCGAGACCGCGGTGGGTGCCGGTTCGAGGACCGTCGCCGAAGCCGCCGTAGCCGCCTTCGAGCGGATGTGCGGCGAGGAGGCCGTCGACCGCGCACGGGCCTGGGTGCACCGCCCCGACGCCCTGGGCGCCTCCGCGGCCGGCGTGCTCGCCTGCCGCGGCGTCCCCGGCGACGCGCAGCTCGTCCTCGGTGCCCTGCGCGAGACCGTGCGGGGCGACGGGCCCGACTCGCCCCGGCTGTGGACCCTGGTCGACGGTGCGGGACGGCTCGGCATCGCCTGCGCCGCCCCCGTGCTGCGCCATGTGTACCGGGAAACCGCCTCCTCGCACCTGCGGGGCCGCGCCGCCCGCGCCCTCGCCACGACCGACCCCTCCTTCGCCACCGGCTTCGCAGTCGAATGCCTGTGGGACTGCGAGGAGACCACCAGAGAAGTCGCCGCACTCCACGCGGAGACGGGTGACGTACGCGTCGCCGACCGGTTGCGCAGGCTCGCCGCCGACCCGGCGGAGGAGGCCGAGGTGCAGACCGCCGTACGGAGCCGGATCGGCCCGGACCGGCCGACGGTGTGACACACATCCCCGTGACGGACCCCGGCGCGCCGGGGTCCTGGGAGTGCGGCACCCGGACCCCGGGCCGACGCCCGCGGGGGAGGGCGATCGGCGGCTGACAGCGGTCGGCACCCGGCCCGGACACAAACGCTCATGGGACGTTCCACATACGGAAAGATCCACGTTGGCGCAGCCACTCCGGGGCCGACGACAACACGGGTATGCGTGTCGTCATCGTCACCGAATCCTTTCCGCCAGACGTCAACGGTGTGGCGCACTGCGCCCAGCAGACCGCCCGGCATCTCGCCGCCCGCGGTCATGAAC
>NZ_JBSGZJ010000274.1:0-9678 GCF_053610925.1 Streptomyces sp. NPDC054847
TGCCTGACGCGACCGGGGGCGGGCGGCGGCTTGTGCGTCAGGCGCCGGCGGTCAGCCGGATCACGTTCCATGACAGGGGCTCGAGCGTGACGTCGAGGACGCCGTCCGCGAGGACGGCCCCTTCGCCCGCGTGGGGCACGACGCGCTCGGGCTCCGCGAGGGTGTTGCGAGCCTCCGGGTCGGCGTCGCTGAGGACGCTGTGCTCCTCGACGTGGGTCACGTCCAGCCCGGTGAGGGCGACCTGGAGCGGCAGCGGGTCGCTCTGGCTCCGGTTGACGGCGAAGACGGTGACGGCGCCGGTGCCCTTGTCGCGCACGGCGGTCGCGTGCAGCAGCGGCACCTCACCATGGGCGGCGGTCCGGTAGGTGGGCGAGTCGGCGCGTACGTCGAGGACCTCGCCCCGCCCGTAGCGGGACGCCTGGGCGAAGGGGAAGAACGTGGTCTGCCGCCAGGCCGGCCCGCCCGGCTCCGTCATGATGGGGGCGATCACGTTGACGAGCTGGGCGAGGCAGGCGACGGTGACCCGGTCGGCGTGGCGGAGCAGGGTGATGAGCAGCGAGCCGAAGACGACGGCGTCGGTGACGCTGTAGTTGTCCTCGAGCAGCCGCGGGGCCTCGGGCCAGTCCAGGGGGTTGGCCCTGCTCTCGGCCTCGAACCGCTTCATGTACCAGACGTTCCACTCGTCGAAGGAGAGCTGGATGCGCTTCTTCGACTTGAGCCGGGCTCCGACGTGGTCGCAGGTGGCGACGACGTTCTCGATGAACGACTCCATGTCCACGGCGGAGGCGAGGAACGAGTCGCGGTCGCCGTCGATCTCCTCGTAGTAGGCGTGCAGCGAGATGTGGTCGACGAGGTCGTACGCCTCCTGGAGGACGGTCGCCTCCCAGGTGGCGAAGGTGGGCATGGCCTGGCTGGAGCTGCCGCAGGCGACCAGCTCGAGGTCGGGGTCGATCTGCCGCATGGCACGGGCGGTCTCGGCGGCCAGCCGGCCGTATTCCTCCGCCGTCTTGTGACCGGTCTGCCAGGGGCCGTCCATCTCGTTGCCGAGGCACCAGAGGCGGATGCCGAACGGGTCCTTGTCGCCGTGCGCGATGCGCTGGTCGGAGAGGGCGGTGCCGGCAGGGTGGTTGGCGTACTCCTGGAGCTGGAGTGCCTCGGCCACGCCCCTCGTACCGAGGTTCACGGCCATCATCGGCTCCGCCTGGGGCCCGATCTTCCCCAGGAAGGCCATGAACTCGCTCAGCCCGAACCGGTTGGTCTCCGTGGACCGCCAGGCGAGGTCGAGGCGGCGCGGCCGCTCGTCGGCGGGGCCGACGGAGTCCTCCCACCGGTAGCCGGAGACGAAGTTGCCTCCCGGGTAGCGGACGGCGGTGACGCCCAGTTCCCGGACCAGGTCGAGGACGTCGGTGCGCAGCCCGGCCTCGTCGGCGGACGGATGGTCCGGCTCGAAGATGCCGGTGTACACGCAGCGGCCCAGGTGCTCGACGAAGGAGCCGAAGAGACGGGGGTTCACCTCGCCCACGGTGAAGGCGGGGTCGAGGGTGAAGCGGGCGTTGCTGTCGGGCATGGTGTCCTTCCGGGAGGTGCGGGGGATCAGGGGGTGACGACGGGCCAGCCGTCCTTGCCCCAGGTCAGGGTGTTGAGGCCGAGCTTGGGCACGCCGGCGTCGTCGGCGTCGTAGTAGTGGTAGACGAGGACGTCCCGGCCGCGGTCGCGGAGGACGGACTGACCGCCGGTGCCGAGGTACCGGCCGTGGCCGGCGAGCAGTAGTTCACCGCCGCCGTCGGTCATCGCGGTGCCGTCGCGGTCGTAGTACGGACCGGCCGGGTGCGTGGCGCGCCCGACGCGGATGTTGTAGGTCGAGTCGGTGCCGGCGCAGCAGCGGTCGTAGGAGACGAACAGGTAGTAGCGGCCCTGGTGTTCGACGATGTAGGGCGCCTCGACGGCGTAGGGCTCGTCGGGGCGGGTGGCGAGGTGCAGGACCTCGGGGTCGGCGGTGCGGGGCCTGCCCGTGGCGGGGTCGAGCTCGATCATGCGGATGCCGGTCCAGTACGAGCCGAAGGACATCCAGAGCCGGCCGCGTGCCTGGAGGATGGCGGGGTCGATGGCGTTGTAGTGGTCGCCGGTGGTGGTGGCGAAGACCGTTCCGCGGTCCTCCCAGGTGCCGGGCCTGCCGGTGCGGGAGGTGGCCAGGCCGATCGCGGAGTGGTTGGAGCCGAAGGAGGAGACGGCGTAGTAGAGCCAGTAGACGCCGTCGCGGTAGGTGACCTCGGGCGCCCACGGGTCGCCTTCCGCGGAGTAGGCGCGCCACCAGTCGGGGATGTCGGTGAAGGCGGACCCGGCGCGCTGCCATGTCCTGCCGTCGTGTGAGGTGCGGGCCTCGATCTTGCCGTGGGTGGAGTAGACGACGTACGTGCCGTCCTTCAGGCGGACGGCGGAGGGGTCGTGGACCTCGGTGTCGCCGGTGACGGGACGGGGGTCCGGATAGCCCGCGGAGGTGGCCGGGGCGGGGGCGGCGTGGCCGGGGAGGACGCCGGCGCCGATGAGCGCGACGGTGACGGCGGTGGTGGCGAGGGCCGCTCCGAGGCGGTGGCTCTGCCGGGGGCGCGGGAAGTTCATGAAGGGCGGCTCCTTCATCGGGCGAGGGGATGCGGGGGCGGAACCGTCGATACCAAGTGTTCGAAATTTCGACGCTCGCTCGCAACTTCGAACGGGACCGTAGACGCGGGGCAACCGGACGTCAATGACTTTCGCTGAAATGACGAACGACGTTCGACTCACCGAACAACACCGGCAGTTGAGACCCCGGCGATGCCCCGACAGGCCTCTCCGCCACACCGGCAGAGGGGTCCTTGGTTCAGCCGGCGAAGGCGGGCTGAGCGAGCCCCAGTCCCGCGCCGGGCAGCACCAGCAGCGAGCCGGACAGCGGGTGCGGCGCCGTCTGCCCCTTGCGGGCGGACGTGACATACAGGTCGGTGAGCCCCGCCCCGCCGAACGCACAGGCGGTGGGCCGTCGCACGGGGAGCTCCACGACGCGGTCGAGCACGCCCTCCGGCGTGTAGCGGCGTACCGCGGCCCCGTCCCACAGGGCCACCCAGACGCATCCGTCGGCGTCGACGGTGAGTCCGTCGGGGTAGCCCGCGCCGTCCTCGACGACGGCCAGCGGACGCCGGTTCACCGGCAGGGGATCGTCGGGACGCAGGTCGAACACGTCGATACGGCGGGTCGGCGAGTCGATGTAGTACATCCGGCGGCCGTCGGGGCTCCAGCCGGTGCCGTTGCTGACGGTGACGTCGAAGAGGACGGTGGTCGCCGTACCGTCCGGCGTGGTCCGGGTGAGCGTTCCGCCGCCCGGCGCCTCGTCGTAGCGCATCGTGCCCGTCCACAGCGAGCCGTCGGGGGCGACCGCGGCGTCGTTGCCCCGGCGCCCCGGGACCGGATCCCGGTGCAGCCAGCGGAAGGCGCCGTCGCTGTCGTAAATTCCCACACCGTCACGGAGGTTGACGACGAGGCCCCCGTCCGCCCGGGGCTTGGCCGCGCCGACGTGCTGCTCGGTGGCCATGACCGTACGGCGACCGGTGGCGGGGGCGTAGGTGTGGACGCGTGAGCGCAGGATGTCGACCCACAGCAGGCGTTCGGCCGCCGGGTCCCAGGTGGGGCCCTCGCCGAGCAGCGCGTCGTGACGTACCGCCACCTCCATGCCCTTCATGCGGAGGCCCGGTGGCCGAGGCGCTCGGACAGGTCGGCGGCGCCCTTGGCGGCCAGCGTCTCGAGCTCCGCGCGGCGCTCCTCGCTCCAGCGGATCATCGGCACGGAGATGGACAGCGCGGCGACGACCCGGCCCGAACGGTCACGCACGGGCGCGGCGACACAGCTGACGTCCGCGTTCGACTCCCGTCGTTCCAGCGCGATGCCGGCTTCCCGCACGGCCTCCAGTTCGGTACGCAGGACGGCCGGATCGGTGATGCTGTTGGGCGTCATGGCGACCAGTTCGGTGCCCGGCGCGAGGCGCGCGTCGAGCTCGCTGTCGGGAAGGGAGGCGAGCAGCATCTTGCCCACCGCGGTGCAGTGGGCGGGCAGGCTGCGGCCGGCGGCCGAGACCATGCGGACGGCGTGGGTGGAGTCGACCTTCGCGATGTAGAGGACGTGGGTGCCGTCCAGGATCGCGACGTGGACGGTCTCGTCGCAGGTCTCCGCGACGGAGCGGGCGACCTCCTGGCCCTCGTGGGCGAGGTCGAGCTGCTCGGCGTAACGGCTGCCCAGCTGGTAGAGACGCACTCCGAGGCGGTAGCGGCCGGAGCGGCCGTCCACGGGCACGATGTACGAGCGGGCCGCGAGCGTGGTGATGAGTTCGTGCACGGTGGTGCGCGGCAGTTGGAGTTTCCGGACGATATCGGGGGCCGACAGCGTCCCGTCCCCGTCGAGGAAGAGCTCCAGAATGTCGAGAGCACGGGTGACAGCGGGCACGAGGCGTCCCATGGCTTTCCCCTTGTTCGATATATCAACGCTTGATCGGCAGAGCGAACAGTCTATCGCCGGCAACCGTTCCCGGTAAGGCGTCGGCGATCTTCGTGTTCGGCCGTCCGACCCATTGACACCCAGGTGACTCGATCCTTAACGTCGCCCCAGAATCTCGAACGACGTCCGATATTTCGAACAATAGAGGTTGCTCGTGACCCCTCCCTCCGCACGAACCTCCGGAGCCCGCCGCCCCGGTGGAGCGGCCCTCGCCGCACTCGGCCTGGCCGCGCCCGCAGAGAACCCCTCGGACGCCTCCGCGCACCGGTTCCCCGACGGCGGCAGCTGGCGCACCGAGATCCCCTCCTGCGAGGGCCCGGAGGTGCTGGCCGTCGTGCTCAAGGAGGCCGCCCGACTGGACCTGCCGGTCCACCGCATCAGTCAGGGCAGCGGGGTGTGGATGCTCACCGACGACGAGATCAGCGAGATGGCCGGCGCCTGCGCCGAACGCGACATCGAACTCTGCCTGTTCACCGGGCCGCGCGGCAGCTGGGACATCGGAGCCTCGACCCGCACGGACTCCGGCGGCTCAGGACTGCGGGCCCGTGGTCACGACGCACTCGCCGGCTGTGTCGAGGACGCTCTTCGCGCGACCGCCCTCGGCGTGCGCTGCCTCCTCGTCGCCGACGAAGGAGTCCTCTGGTGCCTGCACCGGCTGCGCGAGCAGGGGGTGTTGCCGGCCGACACGACGTTCAAGGTGTCCGCGCTGGTGGGTCCGGTGAATCCGGCGGCGTACGCCGTCCATGAACGACTCGGCGCCGACTCGGTCAACGTGCCCTCCGACCTGACGCTCGCCCACCTCACAGAGATCCGGCGGGCCAGCGCGGCACCGATGGACCTCTATGTGGAGGCGCCGGACGACCTCGGCGGCTATGTGCGCATGTACGAGGCGGCCGAGCTCATCCGGCGCGGTGCTCCCCTCTATCTGAAGTTCGGGCTGAGCAAGGCGCCCGGCTTCTACCCGTACGGCGCCCAGATGCGCGACACGATGCTGGCCTCCGCCCGGGAACGGGTCCGGCGCGGGCGGCTCACGCTCGACCTGCTCGCCCGTCTCGGCGCCGACGGCGGGATGTCGCCGCTCGGCTCGCGTCTCCCCGGTCCGCTGCACCGCTTTCCCGTGACGGACCTCCCCGAGGCCGGCCCGTCCGTCACCGGTCCCACCGATCTGCCCGTCACCGACCTTGCCACCGCCTCTCCGGCGGCCGTGCCCTCACCTAAGGACTGATGAAGATGCGCAACCGCCGAGCCGCGGTCACCGCGATCACCGCCGCCCTCGCCCTGTCCCTCGCCGCCTGCGGCCAGAGCAGCACGGGCGGCAGCAAGCAGGAGCCGGAAGGGGGCGAGGGATCCACCGTCGGCATCGCCATGCCGACGAAGTCCTCGGAACGCTGGATCGCCGACGGCAACAACATGGCCGCCGAGTTCAAGAAGCTCGGCTACAAGACGGACCTGCAATACGGCGAGGACGACGTCGACCAGCAGGTCTCCCAGATCGAGAACATGATCACCAAGGGTGTCGACGTCCTCGTGGTCGCGGCCATCGACGGGCGGGCCCTGGGTGACGTGCTGCGCCAGGCGAGCGAGCAGGGCGTCAAGGTCATCTCCTACGACCGCCTCATCCTCGGCAGCGAGGCCGTCAGTTACTACGCCTCCTTCGACAACGAGAAGGTCGGCGAACTCCAGGCCGGCTACATCGTGGACAAGCTGGGGCTGAAGGACGGCAGCGCCGAAGGCCCGTTCACCATCGAGCTGTTCGCCGGCTCTCCCGACGACAACAACACCCGCTTCTTCTTCCAGGGCGCCTGGAAGGTCCTCAAGCCGTACATCGACAAGAAGCAGCTCGTCGTCCGCAGCGGACAGACCAGGCTGGAGCAGATCACCACCCTGCGCTGGGACGGCGGCACCGCGCAGAAGCGCATGGACGACCTGCTGACCGGCTCGTACGGCTCGGACACCGTCGACGCGGTGCTCTCCCCGTACGACGGCATATCGATCGGCATCCTCTCGGCGCTCAAGTCGGACGGCTACGGCACCAAGGCCAAGCCCTACCCCGTCGTCACCGGGCAGGACGCCGAGGTCGCCTCGGTCAAGTCCATCATCGCCGGGCAGCAGACACAGACGGTCTACAAGGACACCCGGGCGCTCGCCAAGCAGGCCGTCCAGATGGCCGACGCCGTGCTGAACGACAGGAAGCCCGAGGTCAACGACACCACCACCTACGACAACGAGACGAAGGTCGTGCCGGCCTTCCTGCTCGACCCGGTCAGCGTCGACAAGACGAACTACAAGACGGTGCTGGTCGACTCGGGCTACATCAAGGCGAGCGACCTCTGATGCCGGGGGCCCCGGCGGTGGAACCCATCCTGGAGATGCGGTCCATCGGCAAGACGTTCCCGGGGGTGCGGGCCCTGTCCGACGTGACGCTGACCGTCGCGCCGGGCGAGGTCCACGCCATCTGCGGGGAGAACGGCGCCGGCAAGTCGACGCTGATGAAGGTGCTCAGCGGGGTGCACCCGCACGGCAGTTACGAGGGGGACATCCTCTTCCAGGGCGAGACGTGCGCGTTCAAGGACATCCGGGCGAGCGAGGACCGCGGCATCGTGATCATCCACCAGGAGCTCGCCCTGGTGCCGTACCTGTCCATCGCCGAGAACATCTTCCTCGGCAACGAGCACGCCACCCGCGGGATCATCAGCTGGAACGAGACACTGCGGCACGCCGCCGCGCTGCTCAAGCGGGTCGGCCTGCGCGAGCACCCGCAGACCCGGGTCGCGGACATCGGCGTCGGCAAGCAGCAGCTCGTGGAGATCGCCAAGGCGCTCTCCAAGAAGGTCAAACTCCTGATCCTCGACGAGCCGACGGCCGCGCTCAACGACGAGGACAGCGCCAAACTGCTGTCCCTCATCAAGGAGCTGAGGGAACAGGGCATCGCCTCGATCATCATCTCGCACAAGCTGGGCGAGATCGCCGAGGTCGCCGACCGGGTCACCGTCATCCGTGACGGGCGCACCATCGAGACCCTCGGTGTGCGCGACGGGGACATGACGGAGGACCGCATCATCCGCGGCATGGTGGGCCGGGATCTCGACCACCGCTTCCCCGAACGCACCCCGTACACCGGGGAGCCCGGTGAGCACCCGGCGCTCGAGGTCCGCGACTGGACCGTGCACCACCCGATCGACCAGCAGCGCAAGGTTGTGGACCAGGTGTCGGTCAACGTCCGCCGGGGCGAGATCGTGGGGATCGCGGGGCTGATGGGCGCGGGCCGTACCGAGCTCGCGATGAGCGTGTTCGGACGCTCCTACGGGCGCAACATCAGCGGCACCGTCCTCAAGGACGGCAAGGAGATCCGCACCCGCACCGTCCCCGAGGCGGTGGGCCACGGCATCGCGTACGTCACGGAGGACCGCAAGCATTACGGCCTCAACCTGATCGACACCATCGGCCGGAACATCACCATGAGTGCCCTCTCCAAGGTCGCCCGGCGCGGTGTCGTGGACGAACACGAGGAGCGGCGCGTCGCCGAGTCCTACCGGCGCAGCATGAACATCAAGGCGCCCACGGTCTTCGAGCAGGTGGGCCGGCTCTCCGGCGGCAACCAGCAGAAGGTCGTCCTCAGCAAGTGGATCTTCGCCGGGCCCGATGTGCTGATCCTCGACGAGCCCACGCGCGGCATCGACGTGGGTGCCAAGTTCGAGATCTACACGGTCATCGACCGGCTCGCCGCGGAGGGCAAGGCCGTCGTCTTCATCTCCTCCGAACTCCCCGAACTCCTCGGCATGTGCGACCGCATCTACACGATGTCCGCGGGCCGCCTCACGGGCGAGGTGCCTCGTGACCGGGCGAGCCAGGAAGTTCTCATGCGCCACATGACCAGCACCAGCGACAAGAGGTAACCGACATGGGCCCGGCCACCACCGACGCGCCGACCAGCGCCTCCCCCAGCACGCCCCCGCCGACGCGCCACGGCACGAAGGAACTGCTGCTCGACGCGGCACGGCGCAACATGCGGCAGTACGGAATGCTCGTCGCACTCGCGCTCATCGTCGTGCTGTTCCAGATATGGACCGACGGCGTCCTGCTGCTGCCGAACAACGTCACCAACCTCGTCCTCCAGAACAGCTACATCCTCGTGCTCGGCATCGGCATGATGATCGTCATCATCTCGGGCCACATCGACCTGTCGGTCGGTTCGCTGGCGGCCTTCGTCTCCGCCGCGGCCGCGGTGATGATGGTCGAACACGATGTGCCCTGGGTGCTCGCGCTCGTCCTCTCCCTCGCGATCGGCGCACTCGCCGGCGCGTGGCAGGGCTTCTGGATCGCGTACGTGGGCATCCCGTCCTTCATCGTCACGCTGGCGGGCATGCTGCTGTTCCGCGGCGGGACGCAGATCCTGCTCGGCAGCCGCTCCCTGGGGCCGTTCCCCGAGGGCTTCCAGAAGATCGCCACCGGCTATCTGCCGGAGATCGGGCCGGTCACCAACTACCACAACCTCACGCTGCTGATGGGCTTCGCGCTGCTCGCGTTCGCCCTGTGGCAGGAGGTCAGGGACCGCCGCCGCCAGCAGAAGTACGAGCTCGACGTGCTGCCCAGGAACCTTTTCCTCGCCAAGTGCGCCGCGCTCAGCGCCGCGGTCCTGGCCTTCACCCTCACGCTCGCGAGCTACCGGGGCGCCCCGGTCGTGCTGCTGCTCCTCGCGGCCCTGCTCGTCGGCTTCGGCTTCGTGATGCGCAACGCGGTCGTGGGACGTCATGTGTACGCGCTCGGCGGCAACCAGGCGGCGGCCAAGCTCTCCGGTGTGAAGGACAAGCGCGTCACCTTCCTCGTCTTCGTGAACATGGGCGTGCTCGCGGCCCTCGCGGGTGTCGTCTACGCCGCCCGCCTCAACGCGGGCGTCCCGCAGGCCGGCGTGAACTTCGAACTCGAGGCGATCGCGGCGGCCTTCATCGGCGGCGCGTCGATGAGCGGCGGCGTCGGGACGGTGTTCGGCGCGATCATCGGCGGCCTGGTCCTCGGCGTACTGAACAACGGTATGTCGCTCGTCGGCATCGGCAGCGACTACCAGCAGGTCATCAAGGGACTGGTGCTGCTGGCCGCGGTCGGGTTCGACGTCTGGAACAAGCGGAAGGTCGGTTCCTGACGGCCGGCCCGACGCGGCAC
>NZ_JBSGZJ010000275.1:0-9658 GCF_053610925.1 Streptomyces sp. NPDC054847
GCGGATCCGCCGGCGTCACACCGTCGCCGGCTCGTCCTCCCCTATGTCCTCCGTGCCCTCGCCGACGAACGTGCGCCACAGGGCGGCGTAACGACCGTCCAAGGCGAGGAGTTCGTCGTGGGTGCCGTCCTCCGCGACCCGGCCGTGGTCCATCACGACCACGCGGTCCGCACGGGCGGCGGTGGTGAGCCGGTGGGCGACGACGAGGGTCGTACGCCGGCCGGTCAACCGGTCCGTCGCCTGGTTCACCTGGGCCTCGGTCGCGAGGTCCAGCGCCGCCGTCGCCTCGTCGAGCAACAGCACGTCCGGGTCGACGAGTTCGGCGCGGGCCAGGGCGATCAGCTGGCGCTGCCCCGCGGAGAGGTTGCGGCCGCGCTCCGAGACCTCGTGGAGGTAGCCGCCCTCGAGCGTGGCGATCATGTCGTGCGCGCCGACGGCCCGCGCGGCCGCCTCCACCTCGGCGTCACTCGCGCCGGGGCGGCCGTAGGCGATGGCGTCACGGACGGTGCCGGAGAAGAGATACGCCTCCTGCGGGACGACGCCGAGGCGGTGCCGGTACGCGGTCAGGTCCAGCTCGCGCACGTCCTTGCCGTCGACGGTGACCCGGCCGCTCGTCGGGTCGTAGAACCGGGCCACGAGCTTGACCAGCGTCGACTTGCCGGCGCCCGTCTCCCCCACGAAGGCGACGGTCTGCCCGGCGGGGATGCGCAGATCGACGCCGGTGAGAGCCTCCTCCTCGTCCCCGTAGGCGAACGACACCTCCTCGAAGCCGATGTCGCCGCGCAGTGCCCGCACCGGGTGCGGCTCGGCGGGCGTGAGCGTCGAGGCCGGCTCACGCAGCAGTTCCTGCACGCGGCGCAGTGACACGGCCGCCTGCTGGTAGCCGTCGAAGACCTGCGAGAGCTGCTGCACGGGCGCGAAGAACAGATCGATGTAGAGCAGATAGGCGACCAGCGCGCCCGTCGTCAGAGTGCCCGCCTCGATCCGGCCCGCGCCCACGATCAGGACGGCGGCGGTGGCCACCGACGACAGCAGCTGCACGAACGGGAAGTAGATCGAGATGAGCCACTGGCCACGCACCCGGGCCTGGCGGTAGCTGTCGCTGCGGGCCGCGAAGCTCTCCCGGCCGGTGCGCTCGCGGCGGAACGCCTGCACGATCCGCAGACCCGAGACGGACTCCTGAAGGTCGGCGTTGACGACGCTGATGCGTTCACGGGCGAGTTCGTACGCCTTGACGCTCTGCTTGCGGAAGAAGTACGTGCCGACGATCAGGACGGGCAGTGTCGCGAAGACGACCAGGGCGAGTTCCACGTCGATGACGACGAGCGCGACCATGATCCCGAAGAAGGTGACGACCGAGACGAACGCGGTGACCAGGCCCGTCTGCAGGAACGTGGACAGCGCGTCCACGTCCGTCGTCATCCGCGTCATGATGCGGCCGGTCAGCTCACGCTCGTAGTAGTCGAGCCCGAGCCGCTGGAGCTGCGCGAAGATCTTCAGACGCAGCGAGTACAGCACCCGCTCACCGGTGCGGCCCGTCATCCGGGTCTCGCCGATCTGCGCCGCCCACTGCACCAGCACGGTCGCCAGTGCGAGCAGCGAGGCCGCCCACACGGCGCCGAGCGCCACCTGCTCGACGCCTTCGTCGATGCCGTGCCGGATCAGGATCGGCAGCAGCAGGCCCATGCCGGCGTCGACGGCGACCAGACCGAGGCTGACCAGCAGCGGCAGTCCGAAACCCCGCAGCACGGCCCGCAGCCTGCCGCCCTCGCCGGCGGTTGCGCCCGCGGGCTCCGGGCGGGTGGCCCGCGCCTCGTCGATGTCGGGGGTGTCGGTGGCCGGGGGCAGCGCCTCGACCTGGGCCAGCAGCTCGGGCGTCGCGCCCGGCTCCTCCTTCGCCTCTTCCGCGTTCTCGTCCCGCGCCCACAGCCGCGGCGTGATGCCGCGCTCCACGTCGAACTCGGCGTCGAGCTCGTCGCGTACGGTGCGGTCCTCGTCCGGTTCGGGGGCGGCCTGCCGCACGATGTGGCCGGGCGAGACGCCGCCCAGCTCGTCCGGGTCGGTCAGCAGCCGCCGGTACAGCGCACAGCGCTGCTCCAGCTCCTGGTGCGTGCCGATGTCGGCGAGCCGGCCGCCGTCGAGCACGGCGATGCGGTCGGCGAGGTTCAGGGTCGAACGGCGGTGAGCGATCAGCAGCGTCGTACGCCCGGCCATGACCTGCTTGAGCGCTTCATGGATCTCGTGCTCGACCCGGGCGTCGACGGCCGAAGTGGCGTCGTCGAGCAGCAGCAGCCGCGGATCGGTGAGGATGGCGCGGGCGAGCGCGATGCGCTGGCGCTGGCCGCCGGAGAGGGTGAGGCCGTGCTCGCCGACCTTGGTGTCGTAGCCGTCGGGGAGCTCGGCGATGAAACGGTCTGCCTGGGCGGCGCGGGCCGCCGTCTCGATCTCCTCCTGCGTGGCTTCCGGGTACCCGTACGCGATGTTGGCCCGGACGGTGTCCGAGAAGAGGAAGCTGTCCTCCGGTACGAGGCCGATGGCCGCCCGCAGCGAGTCGAACGTCAGCTCCCGCACATCGTGGCCGCCGACCAGCACGGCGCCGCGGGTGGCGTCGTAGAAGCGGGGAAGCAGCAGCGAGACGGTGGACTTGCCGCTGCCGGACGCACCGACGACGGCCACGGTCTCACCAGCGGCGATCTCCAGCGAGAACCCGTCGAGGACCGGCTTGCCCTCCGCGTACTCGAAGCTCACGTCGTCGAACTCGACGGTGGCCGGGGCGTCGGCCGGCAGCTCCTTCGTGCCGTCCTTGATGGCCGGCTGCGTGTCGATCAGGTCGAAGACCCGCTCCACACCGGCCCTGGCCTGCTGGGCGACGGTCAGCACCATGGCCAGCATCCGAACCGGGCCCACGAGCTGCGCGAGATAGGCGGAGAAGGCGACGAACGTACCGAGCGTGATGTCGCCCTTCGTGGCCAGCCAGCCGCCCAGCGCCAGCATCGCCACCTGCCCGAGGGCCGGGACGGACTGCAGCGCGGGGGTGTACTTGGAGTTCAGCCGGATGGTGCGCATGCGCCCCGCGAAGAGCTTCCTGCTCACGTCGCGCAGCTTCTGCGTCTCCTGCTCCTCCTGCCCGAAGCCCTTCACGACGCGCACACCGCTGACCGCCCCGTCGACCACCCCGGCGACGGCCGCGGCCTGGCTCTGCGCGTACCAGGTGGCCGGGTGCAGCCGGGTGCGGCTGCGTTTGGCGATGACCCACAGGGCGGGGGCGACGGCGAGCGCGATCAGTGTCAGCGGCAGGGACAGCCACGCCATGACGACGAGGGAGATGCCGAACAGCACGAAGTTCCCGATGGTCATCGGGAGCATGAAGAGCAGCCCCTGGATCAGCTGCAGGTCGCTGGTGGCCCGCCCGACGACCTGCCCGGTGGACAGCTCGTCCTGCCGCCGCCCGTCGAGGCGGGTGATCGTCCCGTACATGTCCGTGCGCAGGTCGTGCTGCACGTCGAGCGCCAGTCGCCCGCCGTAGTAGCGCCGGATGTACGTCATCACGTACACGGCGAGGGCGGCGGCGATCAGCAGCCCGGTCCAGGTGTTCAGCGAGCGCGTCTGCGCGGTGATCACGTCGTCGATGACGACCTTGATGATCAGCGGTACGAGCGCCATGACGGCCATGCCGCCCAGCGACGAGCCGAGAGCGAGCACGACGTTGAGCCGGTACCGCCAGGCGTACCCGGACAGCCGCCGTGCCCACCCTTGCGCTGCTGGTGCCGCCGCCACGTGATGCCTCCCCGTCGAAACCGCTGCCGGCCCGTCCGACCTGATCATCGGATCCGATCGCGGGCCTGATCTTCCGGAAGGCACCAACGCGGCAGCCGACGGATTTCATCCCTCCGCGCCCCGTCGGCACCAAAGACCGGTCCAGGGTCCTAGGACCTGGCCTTGACCTCAAGCGCGCTTGACGTAACAGGCTCGCCCGCATGGACACCGACACCGACATCGAACAGATGCGGCGCGAGCTGCGCGCCCTGGCCGACCGTGCCGAGATCGCGGATCTGCTGGACCGTTATCTGCGGTCCCTGGACGAGGGGCCACTCGACGAGGAGTGGGCCCGCGCCTTCCACACGGAGGACGTCACCGCCGAGATGCCCGTCGGCACGGTCCGCGGGCGGGACGCGCTGCTGACCACCGTCCGGCGGGCGATGGCCCTCTTCGAAAGGACCGTGCATCTGGGGAGCAACACGGTCATCGAACTCGACGGCGACCGCGCCACGGCCCGCGGCGCCCAGCTCAGCACGCATGTCCTGGCGGACGGCTCTGAAGACGTCTTCGTCTCCGCCGGTCACACGGAGTCCGAGCTCACCAGAACCCCGGCCGGCTGGCGCATCTCGGCGACCACCCTGCGCGTGGCGTGGACACGGGGCACGCCGCCCGACGTGGAGTCGGGGCTGACGGTGGAGTCGGGGCCGAAGCAGGCGGGTGAAGCGCCCTGACAACCGTCCGGACCTGGCGGACGACGGGGCGGGGTGTACGGGCATGGTGCCGAGGTGCGGTCCCTGCGTCGCGGGACGACATCGGCGACTCGTCCCGACACCGCCGGACCGGGATGCGTACCGGCCGAAGACGGCGGCCGCATTGTCAGTGGGCCCTGCCACGCTACGCGTACGTCGACGCGTTCGACGGCACGAGCCATCAACAGGACGACGAGGAACACCATGGGCACCTGGGACATCGGGCACTTCGACAACGACACCGCCGCGGACTTCTCCGGGACGCTGGACGACGCGGCCGAGAGCGAGCGTCCCGGCATCTTGCGCGAGGCGCTGCTGCGCGTCGTCGGAACCGACGACTACCTGGACAGCGACGAGGCGGCCGAAGCGGTGGCCGCCGCGGCGCTGGTCGCCGCGCAGTGTCCCGGCGGGGAGGCCGTGACGACGCCCTACGGCCCGGACGAGCCCGTCCCCGCGCTGCCCGCCGACCTGCGGTTGCTCGCGGTCGAGGCACTCGACCGGACGCTCAGGAAGCCGTCGGAGCTGATGGAGCTCTGGGACGAGACCGCTGCCGGTCCGGCGTGGCGGGCGGGCATGGCCGGGCTGCGGGAGGTACTGGCGGGGACCGGCCCCTCCACCCACGGCTGACACGCCCGCGCTCCCGGACTCACCGGAGCGCGCCGGTTCTCGCAGGGGCCGATGAGTCGGGCTCTGTTCAGGAGTCTGTCCTGGTGCAGGTCCGTACACCAGGCACGAGGAGTGAGAGCCATGGCCGACGACGAAGCAGAGATCCGGAGCCTGATCGAACGGTGGGCCGAAGCGGTTCACCGGGGTGACCTGCCGGAAGTGCTGGCGGATCACGCCGACGACATCGTGATGTTCGACGTGCCGCCGCCTCACGACGGTGTCCGGGGCATCGACGCCTACCGCGAGACATGGCCGCCTTTCTTCGAGTGGCAGGCGCAGGGCGCCTCGTTCGAGATCGTGTCGCTCGACGTCACCGTCGGCGGGGACGCCGCCTTCGCGTACGCGCTGCTGCGCTGCGGAACGCCCAAGGAGCTGGCGGAGCACCCGGAGAGCCGCCTGCGGCTGACGGTCGGGCTGCGTAAGGAGAAGGGACGCTGGGTGGTCGCGCACGAACACCATTCGTTCGCGGACACGACCACCGACAGTGGCACGTAAGAGCGTTACGCCGCTGCGACGGGGCGTGGCGGGGCAGGTACGCACCCACCACACTCCGGCGCGATGTGAGGAACGGCGGTCCGGCGGCCTCATCCGCCGCCGCGGGCCGGGTCATGACCGGCCGGGGCGTGACCGGCCGCCGTGACCGGCCTCAGGCGTCCCGTCGAGTCAGCCGCCGGCCGCCCACCCACAGCGCCGCCGCCACCCAGAGGACCAGGACGCCCGTCCCCGTCCATGGGTCCAGCGGGCCGTCCGGGTGCTGGAGCAGGATCTGCTGGCCCGCGCGGTCCGGGAGGAAGTCGACCCAGCCGCCGCCCTGCGAAACGTCTCCCAGCACGAACGACAGCATCAGCAGAAACGGGATCAGGATGCCCATGACCGCCGGCGCGCTGCGCAGCGCTGCCGCGAGCCCGGCCGCGAACAGGGTGATCAGCGCCAAGTAGAGCCCGCATCCCACCACGGCCCGCAAAGCGCCCGGCCTGCCTATGCCCACGCCGCGGTCGCCCAGGGCCGCCTGCCCCAGGACGAAGCACGTGGTGCTCGTGATCAGACCGACGCCGAGCACCAGCAGGCCCACGACCGTGAGCTTGGCCGCGTAGAACACGCCCCGGCGCGGGACGGCGGCCAGCGATACGCGGATGGCTCCGGTCCGGTATTCGCCGGCGACGGCGATCGAGCCGAAGCAGATCGCCGCGATCTGACCGAAATTGAGGCCGGAGAGCGAGGTGCGGACAGGGTCGAACCCTCGTTCGGCAGCCTCCTCGGCGCCGAGTGTCGCGCAAATCAGGACGGAGAAGCCGACTGTGGCCGCGAAGACGGCGGCGAGCGTGACGCACTGGGAGCGCACCGACCGGATCTTCAGCCACTCGGAGTGCAGTACGGGGACGACGGACGGCATGGTCAGGCCTCCTGGGCGGCAGTGGCGGGCCGGGCGGTCGTGTACTCGGCCTCGTCGGCCGTGAGAGCGAGGTATGCGTGCTCCAGCGAGGGCTCCTCGCCGGCCAGTTCGAGAATGGGAATGCCTTCCTGGGCGGCGAGCGGCCCGATGTCCTCGACCCGGGCACCCTCGACTGTCCACCGCCCGTCCGCACCCTCGGCCGGGTGGAGGCCCCTGGCCATGAGGAGTGCACGCAGCCGGGCAGCTTCGGTGGTGCGCAGCCGGACCCTTGGCGTCGTCCATGCGTCGATGAACTCCCGCATGCCGGTGTCGGCGAGCAGTCGGCCCCTGCCGAGCACCACCAGGTGGTCGGCGAACGAGGCCGTCTCGCTCATCAGATGGCTGGAGACGAGGACGGCCCTGCCCTCGCCGGCCAGTTCCCGCACGAGCTCCCTGATCCAGATGATGCCCTCGGGGTCCAGCCCGTTCGACGGCTCGTCGAGCATCAGCACCGCCGGGTCACCGAGCAGGGCCGCCGCTATGCCGAGCCGCTGGCGCATGCCGAGGGAGTACGTCCTGATCCGCCGGCCCGCCGCACTCGCGATGCCCGCCTGTTCCAGCACCTCGTCCACACGACGGGCCGGTATCCGCGCCGCCGCGGCGAGGATGCGCAGATGGTCCCGGCCCGCGCGGGAACCCACAGCTGCCTGCGCGTCGAGCAGGGCGCCCACGTGGCGCAACGGCTGGTCGATCTCCGCGTACGGGCGGCCGCCGATGGTGGCCGTGCCCGACGTGGGCCGGTCCAGGCCGAGGACGAGGCGCATGGTCGTCGACTTCCCCGCGCCGTTCGGGCCGAGGAAGCCGGTGACCCTGCCGGGGCGGACACGGAACGTGAGCCCGTCCACGGCGCGCCTGTCGCCGTACTCTTTCGTGAGTTGTGTGACGTCGATGCTGGTCATGGCAATCAGCCTCGCCGCCGGGCAGGGCCGGCGGCCTCCCCCGCCGGAGGAGACCGTCTCCCCCGTGAGGGGGAGCCGTCACGGCGGGTGCCGCTGGCACGATGACGGAATGCTCCACGTGCTCCGCTTTCTGCGCCCGCTGACCCGTCGGATCACCTACACCCGCTGGCTGCACCTGTTCATCGGCACCGTCGTCATGGGCGTGTGGCTGTTCATCGACACGAAGCACCTGTACGTGCCCGTGCTCGCGCTCGGTCTGCTCGGGTTCGTCCCGGCGATGCGGCTCGTCGAAGGTCTGCAGGCCCGGCTCCTGCTGTCGCCGTACGGATACAAGGACGACTCGTCCGGTATCGCCGTCTCGTCCTCTGTCACCTGGGCGGACCGATGGCGGACGGCCCTGTGGCTGGAGATACGCCTCGGCCTGGGGCTGTTCACCGGAATGCTGACGGTGCACCTGCTCGGCGCGTCGATCGACCTGGCCGGCTTCGCCGTGGGCGAGCAGCCCGATTCGGGCTCGATGGTCCCGCTGCCCTCGGGCGGCGGCCACTGGTGGTACGCGCTGCTCACGCCACTGCCGCTCATGGTGCTCCTCGCCGCCGTCGTGGGCCTCGGGGAGCTGATCACCGCTGTCGCCCTGCGCCTGCTGGGCACGTCGGCGGCGGAGCGGCTCACCGCCCTGGAGGAGCGCACGGAGCAGTTGCTGGAGCGGAACCGCATCGCCCGGGAGTTGCACGACTCGATCGGACACGCGCTGACCGTGGCGGTGGTGCAGGCGGGCGCGGCGCGGGCCGCAGGGGACAGCGAGTTCACCGAGCGGGCGCTGGCCGCGATCGAGGAGACCGGCCGCGCGGCACTGGACGACCTGGAGCGCGTGCTGGAAGTGCTCCGCGAATCGGGACAGCCGGTCGGCAGCCGCCCCACGCTCGCCGACGCCGACCGGCTGCTGGAGTCGGCGCGGGCGTCCGGCGCGGAGGTGCACGCCGAGGTGACGGGTCCGCTGACGCTCGTACCGGGTCCGGTGTCCCGGGAGGGGTACCGCATCGTCCAGGAAGCGCTGACGAACGTGCTGCGGCACGCGGGCCCGGTGCCCACCCGGGTGCGGATCGCCGTCGCCGACGGCCGGCTCGACCTGGAAGTCGTCAACTCGCTGGCCGGCCCAGTCACTCCCACCGCTCGCGGCAGTGGACTGCGCGGTATACGGGAGCGTGCGGCGCTGCTCGGGGGAAAGGCCACGAGCGGTCCGCACGAGGACAGTTGGAGGGTCAAGGTGGGGCTGCCGCTCGACGGCATACGCTGAACGTGTGCCGATCACCGTGCTGCTTGTCGACGACGAACCTCTTGTACGGGCGGGGCTTCGTGCCGTGCTGGAGGCCCAGCCGGACATCGAGGTGGCCGGCGAGGCCGCCGACGGGGCCGCGGTGATCCCGCTGGTGCGTCAACTTCGGCCGGACGTGGTGGCGATGGACGTGCGGATGCCGTTGATGGACGGCATCGAGGCGACCCGTGCCGTGCTGCGCACGGTCGACGCACCACCGAAGATCCTGGTGGTCACGACCTTCGAGAACGACGAGTACGTGTACGAGGCGCTGCGCGCGGGTGCCGACGGTTTTCTGCTCAAGCGGGCACGCCCGGCGGAGATCGTGCATGCGGTGCGGCTGGTCGCCGAGGGAGAGTCGCTTCTGTTCCCCGCGGCTGTACGCGCACTGGCCGCCGAGTACGGCAATTCGGCGGCGCGCACGGCGATGGAACGGGCCGCGCTGACCGAGCGGGAGGCCGCCGTCCTGCGGCTGATGGCGCGCGGGCTCTCCAACTCGGAGATCGCGGCGCAGCTGTTCGTCGGCACGGAGACCGTCAAGACCCATGTCAGCGCGGTGCTGGCCAAACTGGGCGCGAGGGACAGGACGCAGGCGGTCATCGCCGCCTACGAGTCGGGCTTCGTCGCACCGGCCTGACCTCGGTCCCGCCGCCCGGCGAAGACCAGGGTGGCGGGAGCAGGACGGCGGGATCAGAGTGGCGGGAGCAGGACGGCGGTCAGAGTGGCGGGAGCAGGACGGCGGTCAGAGTGGCGGGCCAGGACGGTTACCGCAGCCGGGCGCGGCCGGCCCCGGCACCCCCGGCCGCGGCCGGCCGTCACCGCCCCACGCCCCCTGCAG
>NZ_JBSGZJ010000276.1:0-9644 GCF_053610925.1 Streptomyces sp. NPDC054847
TTCCTGTGCGGGCGATCGGGGGCCCCGGACGGCCGGGGCCCCCGATCAGCGGCTCCCGCTCACCGCAGGAGCTGGTGGGACTGCCTTCCTGATGCCTGGTCGATCTCCGTGTGCGCCTTCTGGAGGAGCTGGGAAGCGAGGTCCATCAGCGCACGGGCGCCGGCGATCTCCTCACCGACGAGCAGTTGTGGCTGGTCGGAGTGGTGCCGATTGGCATTTCCGTGCCCGCGGTACTCCGTCCCGTCACCGAGCCTCACCATGGCGGCCGCCCTGGTCCGGTCGCCCTCCTCCTTGAACTCCATCTCGATGTGCCATCCGACGAGTGTCTGCATGACGGTTCACCTCCAGCGGTACCCCTTCAAGGGTGCGCCGCACGGCCCCTGAACGCGAGTGCGCGCCCCGGAAACACCGGCGGGCGCACGGCCCGCGGCCCTGCCGGTGGGACCCGGCCCCCCACCCGGGGTGCACCTGACGACACCCGCGGTACGGGGGTGCGTCGGCTGCCCGCGGCCACGCCGGCTCCGTAGCGTCATGCGCATGTCGAAAGCAACCGTAGTGATCGCCGCCGTCGCCGCCCTCACGGCCGGCGCCCTGACCGGCGCAGGCGCCCCCGGCGGGGCCGCCGCCGGTGCCTCCCCCGTCGTGCGCACGGCGGACGGCGCGGTACGCGGCACCCTCACCGGGACCGCCCGCGTCTTCCAGGGCATCCCGTACGCCGCCCCGCCCGCGCGCTGGGAGCCGCCCCGGCCCGTGCGCGCCTGGCGGGGCGTACGGGACGCGACCGCGCCGGGAGCGGCGTGCGCGCAGTCCGGCGCCATCCCGGTCAAGGGCCCGCGGAGCGACGCCGAGGACTGCCTCTTCGTCAACGTCACGACTCCGCGCGCCACCGCGCCGTCGCCCCGTCCCGTCATGGTCTGGCTGCACGGCGGGGACCACGAGGACGGCGAGGGGGCGATGTACGGGGCACAGCGTCTCTCGGCGGGCGGCGATGTCGTGGTCGTGACGGTCAACTACCGGCTCGGGGCCCTCGGCTACCTGGGCGACGGCAACTTCGGTCTCCAGGACCAGCAAGCGGCCCTGCGCTGGGTCCGGGCGAACGTGGCGGCCTTCGGCGGCGACCCGGGCAACGTGACGCTGTTCGGCGAGTCGGGCGGCGCCCGCAGTGTCTGCGCGAACCTGGTCTCGCCCGCGTCGGCGGGCCTGTTCCACCGGGCGGTCCTGCAGAGCGGCCCGTGCCTGGACGACGACGAGACCCTGACCCGCGCCGAGGCCCTGCGTCACGCGCGGCACCTGGAAGGCAAGTTCGAGCAGCCCCTGCGCAAGGTGTCCGCGGCGGAGCTGGTGGCGGCGGACGACGAGGAGACGCGCTACGGCCCTGCCTACGGCACGCGGCTGCTGCCCCGCACTCCCCGCGAGGCGTTCGCGTCCGGACGCTTCAACCGCGTGCCCGTACTGCACGGCATCAACCGCGACGAGGAGACGTTCCGCGTGTACGGCCTGGAGCTGGCCCGGCAGCGGCTGCTCGACGAGCGGGACTTCCGTGCGTACGTGACCGGCATTTACGGCGCGGAGGTCGTGGAGAGGGCTCTCGCGCGGTATCCGGCGAGCGCGTACGGCGGCTCGTACGGGCGGGCGCTCGCGGCGGCCATGACGGACGCCGTCTGGGGACGTCCGGCGATCGTCACCAATGACGCCCTGGGCGCGCGAACGCCGACGTACGCCTACGAGTTCTCCGAGCAGGACAACCCGTGGTTCAAGGACTTCCCGCGGGCGAGCTTCCCGGTCGGCGCACCGCACCTCGCCGAGCTCCCCTATCTGTTCGACCTCGACTGGTCCGAACCGCTGACGGCGGAGCAGCGGCGCCTGGCCGCCGCGCTGACCGGAATCTGGTCGGACTTCGCGCGCACCGGCCGCGCCCCGTGGAAGCCGTACACGCCGGACGCGCCGCACACCGCGGCCGTCTCGTCCGAGGGCGTCCGCCCCACGGATCTCGCGAAGGAGCACAACTACTCCTTCTGGAGGGACCTCTGAGACCGCTGAACGGCCGGGACTTACCCGGAAGTCACATTGGTCTATACCTTGACTCGATCACGTCAATCGCGCTTGAGTGTGCGCACAGCCCCCCACCGCGGCCGCGCCCGGAGAGCAACTACCGCTCCGGGTAAGGCCGTTGCGCTCAAAGGAGTGATCGAGTGCTGAGAACCCGCCTCATGGCACTGCTGACCGCCGTCCTCATGGCCACCGGTCTGGCCGTCGCCCTGACACCCTCCGCGTCCGCCGCCGGCCCGTGCGACACCGCAACGGACTGGCGACAGGGCGCCTGGTACACGGCTGGCAACGTTGTCAGGTACAACGGCTCCTACTACATAGCGGAGCATGACAACCCGGGCTACAGCCCGACGATCAGCACCTGGTACTGGGACCCGTACACCTGCAGCGGCGGCGGCACCCCGTCCCCGTCCGGCTTCGTGGTCAGCGAGTCGCAGTTCAACCAGATGTTCCCGAATCGCAACCCCTTCTACACGTACAGCGGCCTCACCGCGGCCCTGAGCGCCTACCCGGCGTTCGCCAACACCGGCAGCGACACGGTGAAGAAGCAGGAGGCGGCGGCGTTCCTCGCCAACGTCAGCCACGAGACCGGCGGTCTGGTCCACATCGTCGAGCAGAACACCGCCAACTACCCGCACTACTGCGACTGGAGCCAGCCCTACGGCTGTCCTGCCGGACAGGCGGCCTACTACGGCCGCGGCCCGATCCAGCTCAGCTGGAACTTCAACTACAAGGCCGCGGGTGACGCGCTCGGCATCGACCTGCTGAACAACCCGTGGCGGGTGGAGCGCGAGGCTGCCGTCGCCTGGAAGACCGGCCTCTGGTACTGGAACACCCAGAACGGCCCGGGCACGATGACCGGCCACAACGCCATGGTCAACCAGGCGGGCTTCGGTCACACGATCCGCTCGATCAACGGCTCCCTGGAGTGCGACGGCAAGAATCCGGCGCAGGTCCAGAGCCGGGTGACCAAGTACCAGCAGTTCACGCAGATCCTGGGCGTGCCGACCGGCTCCAACCTCTACTGCTGAGCCGCCGGACCTCATGAACGGGCCGCGGACCGGGGAGACGACGTCCCCCGGCCGCGGCCGCACCATGTCACGGGCCTCCGACCGCACAGATCCGGCCGAAACGCATCCCACAGGCAGCCCCCACGTTCTTCTCCCCGTCCTCCGGGTCGAGAGGCACCCGGGACAACCGGGCGCCCTACCCACGGGGTTGAGGAGGGGAACGTTGATACGTGCCCGGAGGATCTGGGCCACCGCGACAGCGGTGCTCATGGCGGTAGGGGCGGCGCCGGCAGCGGCGCAGGCCGTCCAGCCGCCCGAAGTTCGCCCCGCCACGGCGGCGAACGGCAACGACGCTCTGCCGCCCGGCTGGCGGATCACCCATGACGACGGACAGAGCGCACTGGAGTGGCGCTCGCCGCGTCCCGTCCCCCCGGGTGACGCGCGCGTCGAGTTCCACGCGGACGACAGGATCGTCGGCGTGCCCGAGGCCGGCAAGGACGGACGGACCTTCCGCCTGCCCCTCGACGACGCGCGGACGACCGACCCGGCGGACCTGAGGAACCTGAGCGTGCTGGCGGGCGGCCGCCGCCTGGACCAGGAGCCCGGCGGCGACGCCGGCGCCCGCGGGACCGCGCCGGCCGCGAAGCCACCGGCCGAGTTCCCGCCGGGAGCCGTCGACCCCGGCCGGCCGGGCACCTACCGGACGACCACGGGCGAGTACACGCTCGACCCGGTCCGCCTGCCCGGTTTCGCGAACCCGGTCGAGATGCGCGCCGTCGTGGTCGCCCCGAAGGGCGCCCCCGGCAAGCGCCCCCTCGCGCTGTTCCTGCACGGCCGGCACGCCACCTGCTACGTCCCGGGCAAGGACGACGAGGTGACGATCGACTGGCCCTGCGCCAAGGGTGCGAAGCCGATCCCCAGCCACCGTGGCTACCTGCGCGACCAGCAGCTCCTGGCCTCCCAGGGCTATGTGACCGTGTCCGTCTCCGCGAACGGCGTCAACGGCCAGGACGGGGACGTCGAGGACGGCGGCGCGCAGGCGCGATCCTCCCTGGTCCGGTCGCATCTGGCCCGCTGGGCGGACTGGGCCGCGAAGCCCGCCACCGCCCCCGGCCCGGTACGCCGGGCCCCGAAGGCCGACCTGTCCCGTGTCCTGCTCGTCGGCCACTCGCGCGGCGGCGAGGGCGTCAACCGCGCGGCCATGGACAGTCTGTATCCCCCCGCCCCCGCCCAGGACGGCTACCGCGGCAAGGTGCGCTGGCACATCCGCGGGACCGTGCTCATCGGCCCGACGATCTTCGGCCACAACCCGGTACCGGACGTCCCGTCGCTGACGATCCTGCCGGGCTGCGACGGCGACGTCTCCGACCTCCAGGGCCAGGTGTACGCCGACGGGACCCGCGGCGTCAGCCGGGGCAAGGCCCTGCACAGCGCGGTGTACATGGTCGGCGCGAACCACAACTACTTCAACAGCGAGTGGACCCCGGGCCAGGCCCAGGCCCCCGCCCACGACGACTTCTGGCCCGACCCCGAACAGCCGGACCCGGTCTGCTCCCCGGGCACCGCGACCCGGCTGACCGCCGACCAGCAGCACCGGGCCGGCGCCACCTACATCGCCGCCGCCGCACGGCTGTTCGTCGCCGGGGACGACCGGGTGCGCGAACTGCTCGACGGCACGGGCCGCCGGGCCCCCTCCGCCGACCCCGCCCGTGTACTGACCCACGCCGTGGGCGCGAACCGCGGCGCCGGGTTCCTCCCCGACGGAGCCGTGACCGTGACCGGCGGCCGGCTGTGCGACGCGATCGACCCGGAGACCCCCTGCCTGGACGGCGAAGCGGGCTCCTCGCCGCACTTCGCGCACTGGCAGCCCGAGCGCGAGACCGGCCGCCGCGCGGTGGCGCTGAACTGGTCCGCACCGGGCTCCGCGATGACCGTCCGGCCCGCAAAGCCGCTCTCCCTCAAGGGCGCCGACAGCCTCGCGCTGCGCGTCTTCGTGCCGCCGAACACCACCGGGACGCAGCTGGACGTGTCCGTCACCGACGCCTCCGGCAAGCGGGCGAAGCTGGGCGGTGTCCGGGTGGACGGGCTGCCCGGCAGCGACCGCACCGCCTCCTACTGGGCGCGTGAGGTGCGCGTGCCCCTCACCGCCGCCGCACGCGCCGGGCTCGATCTGCGCCGGGTCGCCGCCCTGGAGCTGACCCCGCGTACCCGCTCCGGCAAGGCGTGGCTGATGGACGCCTGGGCCTGGAGCCCCGGCACACCCGCAGTGGGTGAGGCCCCGCTGACCCGGATCGACCTCGGCCGTCTCAAGGTCAAGGAAGGGGACTCCGGCGTCCGCACGTACCAGGTGCCCGTCCGGGTGTCCGGCAAGAGCAGCGGCACGGTGCGCGTGTACGTCGTCGACCCGGCCACCGGCCGGGCGAAGGACCGGCTGGTGACGGTCCGGCCAGGCGCCGGGGGCATCGACGTGCCGGTAAAGGTGAAGGGCAACACGCGCTACTCCTGGGACACCTCCCACGACGTGCTGGTGAAGGCGGTCCGCGGGACCGTCGTCGGCTCGTCCACCGGAGGCGTCACGGCCGAGAACGACGACCCGATGCCGGAGATCTCATGGAAGCCGGTCACCGACAAGGTGACCGAGGGCAAGCCCCTGACGTGGCGGATGTCCCTCTCGGCCCCCGCCGACGTCGAGCTGACGAGCACACTCCGGATCACGCCCGTCAGCGGCCGCCCCGAGCTGTCCACCAAGGACGTCGACCGGCAGTGGCTGCTGGACATGATCGGCGAGATCCCCGACGGTGACGTCCCGCTGTCCGGGCTGGACTACGCCTACCTGTGGGCGTCCGTCCCGGCCGGGAGCACCGGCGCGGAGGTGACCGTGCCCACGGTGGCCGACGGGGTGACCGAGCCGGCCGAGTACGTGAGCCTCCAGCCCACCGACGACGAGGGCACGCCGCACGGCCCCGCCCTCACCGGCACGGTGCTCGACGCTCCGTAGGTCGCGGTTCACGGCCGCGCGAACTCGCACCACACCACCTTGCCGGGTTCGCGCGGCCCGATCCCCCATCTGTCGGCCAGCGCGGCCACCAGCAGCAGGCCGCGCCCCGACTCACCGTCCGGGGTCCGCACTCCGGGCCTCCCGCCCCCGCTGTCGTGCACCTCGACGCGCAGCGTCCCGTCCTCCGACAGCCGGAGCCGCAGCAGATACCCGCGACCCGGCGGCACACCGTGCACCAGCGCGTTCGTCGCGAGCTCGCTCACGCAGAGCGTGATGTCGTCCGCCCGCGCGCCCCATCCCCACGCGGCCAGCGCCTGGCGGGCGAACTCCCGCGCCGTACCGACGGATCGGCGATCGCGACGGCAGAACACCTCGCGCAGTTCCTCATGTTGCATCGTCCTGTCCACGGGCACGAGATTCGCGGTCCGGGCTGCGACCGCGGAACTCCGCCGACCCGTACGTTTCATTTGTACGGGTCGTTCAGGCGTAACGTACGGGCCGGTCCGGGGAGTTGATGAGGCATGCACCCCAGGAGACGCCACCGGAAGAACGCGTCGGCGATGCGGCTGGTCGGCCGCCAGCTCGCCCGCTTCCGCGAGGCCACGGGCCTCACGCAACGCGAACTCGCGACGGAGTTCAACCTCGCCGAGGAGACCGTCGCCTCCATGGAACAGGGCCGCCGCCCGCTGAAGCCGGACCTCGCGCAGAGACTCGACGACCGCCTCGACACGAAGGGCGCGCTGTCGGTCGCGGTGGAGCACATGCCGGAGGTGGACCTGATCCCGGCGTGGGCGGAGGAGTACATGGATCTGGAGCGGGAGGCGATCGCGCTGTCCTGGTACGACAACCAGGTCGTGCCCGGCCTGCTCCAGACCGAGCGCTACGCGCGAGGTGTCTTCCGCAGCCGGGTGCCCGCGTTCAGCGCGGACGAGATCGAGGCCCAGGTCACCGCACGCGTCGCTCGCCAGGAGATCCTGGCATGCACCCGGCCACCGACGATCAGCTTCGTGATGTGGGAAGCCATCCTGAGGGACCGGATCGGCGGCGACGAGGTGTACGAGGAGCAGGTGCGCCACCTGCGGGCATGCGCCGACCTGCCCGACGTGTCCGTCCAAGTCATGCCGTTCGGCCGCACCAGCCATGCGGGACTCAACGGCCCGTTCATCCTGCTGGAAACACCCGATCACCAACTCGTCGGCTACACCGAGAGTCAGCGCGGCAGCCAGTTGCTCACCGACGCGGACGAGGTCAGCATCCTGGCCCGCAAATATGCGATGCTGCGGGCACAGGCCCTCAACCCTGAGGACAGCGCGGGCCTGTTGGACCGGCTGCTGGGAGAGAGATGAGCACCGCACTGAAGTGGTTCAAATCCAGCTACAGCGGCGATGAAGGCGGCGCCTGCCTCGAAGTGGCCTATCACTGGCACAAGTCCACCCACAGCGGCGACGAGGGCGGGCAGTGCCTCGAGGTCGCCGCGCACCCCGCCGCCGTCCACGTCCGCGACTCCAAGGCGGCCCCCGGCGGCCCGAGCCTCACGCTCGCACCGGCCGCCTGGGCGTCCTTCGTCAGCGACCTGCGCTGATCCCCTGGGCGACCTCGGTCGCCCAGTACGTCAGGATCATGCTCGCGCCTGCCCGCTTGATGCCGAGCAGGGTCTCGGCGATCGCCTTGTCCCGGTCGATCCAGCCCTTCTCCGCCGCAGCCTCGACCATCGCGTACTCGCCGCTGATCTGGTACGCGGCGACCGGCACGTCCACCGACTCCGCGACCTTCGCCAGGACGTCGAGGTAGGGGCCCGCGGGCTTGACCATGACCATGTCGGCGCCCTCCTCGAGGTCGAGCGCCAGCTCGCGCAGCGACTCGCGGACGTTGGCCGGGTCCTGCTGGTAGGTCTTGCGGTCGCCCTGGAGCGACGAGCCGACGGCCTCGCGGAAGGGGCCGTAGAAGGCGGAGGAGTACTTCGCGGTGTACGCGAGGATCGAGACGTCCTCCTTGCCGATGGTGTCGAGCGCGTCGCGGACGACGCCGATCTGGCCGTCCATCATTCCGCTCGGGCCGACGACGTGGACGCCGGCGTCCGCCTGGACCTGCGCCATCTCGGCGTAGCGCTCGAGGGTGGCGTCGTTGTCGACGCGGCCGTCCGCCGCGAGGACCCCGCAGTGGCCGTGGTCGGTGTACTCGTCCAGGCACAGGTCGGACATGATCACGAGCTCGTCGCCGACCTCGGCCTTCACGTCCCGGATCGCGACCTGGAGGATGCCGTCCGGGTCGGTGCCGGCGGTGCCGAGCGCGTCCTTCTTAGCGTCCTCGGGCACGCCGAAGAGCATGATCCCGGCCACGCCTGCCTCTCGGGCCTCCACGGCGGCCTTGCGGAGCGTGTCGCGGGTGTGCTGGACGACTCCGGGCATGGCCGAGATGGGCACGGGCTCGCCGATGCCCTCCCGTACGAACGCGGGGAGGATCAGGTCGGCCGGGTGCAGGCGCGTCTCCGCGACCATGCGCCGCATCGCGGGGGTGGTCCGGAGCCGCCGGGGGCGGGCACCGGGGAAGGATCCGTACGCAGTCATACGGCCACGCTACGCCTGTGGCACGGGTGCGAATGCCGACAGTGCGTCGGTGGGACCGGGCTCCTACGGCTTGGTCGCGGTGACGATCCAGGCAGCGGACTCGTAGCGGACGCCTTCCGGGGTCAGATGGCAATCGAGGTCCGCGCGGAGCGACCGCAGGGCCCGCTCCCTGTCCTGCGCGTCGAGCCCTTCCAGCGCCCACTCCAGCATGCCGGAGACGAAATGCCCGGCGTGCTCGATGTCGCGTCCGAAGTTCATGGGCAGGGTGCGCCCGTCGAAGTGCGGCGAATCGAATCCGGCCGCCACGAGCACGTCGCCCACGACGTCCGGGTCGGCCATGGAGAACGGGCCGGGCGCGCCGGGAGGCGGCATGGGAAGGTCACGGCCGACCGCGACGGCGCCCAGGAAGGACGTGAACCATTCGTTGCGCTCCGCGTCCTGCCAGACGAGGAGTGCCAGCCGCCCGCCGGGCCGCAGGGCGCGGGCGATGTTGCGGAACGCGGTGACCGGATCGGCGAAGAACACGCACCCGTTGCGGCTGACGGCCACGTCGAAGGCGCCGGTGGGGAACGGGTACGTCTGGGCGTCGCCCTGCTCGTAGCGGACGCTGTCGAGCCCTTCGCGCTCCGTCTCCTCCCTGGCGGCGCGCAGCATCGCCGCGGACAGGTCGATGCCGAACACGGGCCCGCCGACGGTGAGCCGGGCGGCGGCGCGGGAGGTCAGGCCGTTGCCGCAGCCGATGTCGAGCACCCGCTCGCCCCGCTGGAGCCTCGCGGCGTCGAGGAACGGGCGCTGGTAGGCGTGGACGGCACGGTCGAAGTCCTCCGCGTGTGCCGCCCAGTAGGCGCCCTGGTCGCCGTCCCAGGCGCGTGCCTGCTCGGCGTTGGACGGATCGACGTGGAGAGTGCTGGCGCTCACAGGGGGTCACCCACTTGCCTGCCCGGAAGGATCCTTGTGCTTCCGGTGTACGCCTGACTGCCCCCGCCTGTCGAACGTACGAAGGCGGGGCGGGTGGGGATC
>NZ_JBSGZJ010000277.1:0-9641 GCF_053610925.1 Streptomyces sp. NPDC054847
GAGCCGTTCACCGTGCGCATCAACCGCAGGGCAGTCGCCGCTGCCGCCGTCATCGCCGTCGTCCTGCCGCTCAGCGCGTGCGGGGGTTCGGAGGCGGGCTCCACCGACGCCTCCGGCAAGGTGGAAGGCAGGATCACCTTCCAGACCTGGAACCTCCAGGCCAACTTCAAGGACTACTTCAACGGCCTCATCGCCGACTTCGAGAAGCAGCACCCGGGCACCGATGTGAAGTGGGTCGACCGGCCGGCCGAGGGCTACGCGGACAAGATCAGCGCCGACGCCGCCGGCGGCACCCTGCCCGACGTCGTGAACGTCTCGCCGGACCTGGTCGCGCCGCTGGCCAAGGCCGGCCTGGCGCTCGACCTGGACAAGGCCGCCCCGCAGTACCAGAAGGAGTACCTTCCGGGCGCCTGGGACGCGCACCGCATACCGGGCGCGGAGGGCACATACGCCTTCCCCTGGTACCTCAACACCGGCCCCCTGTTCTACAACAAGCGTCTTCTGAAGGATGCCGGTCTCGACCCCGAGAAGCCGCCCACGACGTACGACGAGGTCTTCGACGCCGGACTGAAGATGGCGCGGCAGAGCAAGGGCAAGGTCGCCGCTCTCGCCAACGTGCCCACGATCGAGGACTTCGGCCGCTACGGTGTCCCGCTCATGAACGAGGAAGGCACCGCCTTCTCCTTCAACGACCCCAAGGGTGTCGAACTCCTCACCCGATACAAGGAGTTGTACGACGCCAAGGCGCTCGACCCGCAGGCGCTCACCGCCACTCCGGAGTCCTCGGGGCACAAGTTCCTCACCGAGTCCGTGGCCATGAACCCGGGCAGCGCGCTCGACCTCGCCAACTTCAAGAAGCAGGCCCCGAGCCTCTACAAGAACATCGGCATCACCGACCAGATCACGAGCACCGGCAAGGCCAACATGTACGTCATGGGTGTCATGGTGAACGCGCAGAGCAAGCAGAAGCCCGCCGCCGTGGCCTTCGCCCACTTCGTCACCGACGCCACCCGCCAGATGGAGTTCGCCAAGAAGGTGGCCATCTTCCCCAGCACCGCGGGCTCCCTCGACGACCCCTACTTCACCGAGGAGGACGGCACCGACGAGACCAGGGTCAGGGTCGCGGCCGCCGAGTCCCTGAAGACGTCCGTCAATTACACGCCCGTCCTGTTCAGCGAGCAGATGAAGACCGAACTGCGCAACGCCGTGGCCCGGGCGCTGCAAGGGAAGCAGAGCCCCCAGGAAGCGCTTGACAACGCTGTCAAGGCCTGCGACCGGCTGCTCCGGCAGAGCTGATCGGCACCTGCCATGAAGACTTCCACCGCCTCCGGCACGATCACCTCCGACGCCGCCCCCGCGGGCCCGCCCGTCCACGGCCCCGGGCCGGGCTCCGCGGGGCGCCGCCCGCACCGCGGCATCCGGCGCCATCTGCCGTACAGCCCCTGGCTGTTCGCGGCACCCGGACTGCTCGTCGTCGGCGCGTTCAGCCTGTACCCGTTCCTGAGCACCCTCGTCAACGCGTTCACCGACCGCCGCACGCTCGTCCCCGGCGAGTTCGTGGGCCTGGCGAACTTCCGTGAGCTGCTCGACGACGAGATGTTCTGGATCGGCCTGCGCAACAGCAGCCTGTACGTGCTCGGAGTCGTCCCCGCCCTGGTGATCCTGCCGCTGCTGCTGGCCATGCTCGTCCAGCGCCACATCCCCGGCATCACCTTCTTCCGCTCCGCCTTCTACACCCCGGTCGTCGCCTCGATCGTCGTGGTGGGGCTGATCTGGGTCTGGATGCTCGACGACCGGGGACTGGTCAACTCGGTGCTGGAGGCGGTGGGGGTCGGCCGCGTCGGATTCCTGAGCGACCAGTGGCTCCTGCTGCTGAGCGCGATGGGCGTCACGGTGTGGAAGGGCCTCGGCTACTACATGATCATCTATCTGGCGGCGCTGGCGAACGTCCCGCGCGAACTGCACGAGGCCGCCGCCGTCGACGGCGCCGGGCCCGTACGCCGGTTCTTCACCGTCACCGTCCCCGCCGTCCGCTCCACGATGGTCCTCGTCGGAGCCTTGTCCTCGGTCGCCGCGTTCAAGGTGTTCTCCGAGGTCTATCTGATGGCAGGTCCCTCCGGCGGCCCGGCCGGCGAGGACACCACGCTGGTGATGCTCGTCCAGCGTGTCGGCACCGGCCTCTCGGGCCGCGTCGGCTACGCCTCCGCCATCTCCGTCGTCGTCTTCGTCGTCACCGTCGCGCTGATGCTGCTCGTGCTGCGCGCCGACCGCAAGGAGGACGCGTGAGCGTCATCAACGTCACCGACGCCGACGGCAAGCGGATCCCCGCCACCCAGCTCGTACTGCGCTACGTGCTGCTGCTGGCCGTGCTGGCGCTGACCGTCGGCCCGTTCCTGTGGCAGCTGTCCACCTCGCTGAAGGGCCCGCACGAGGACATCTTCAGCTCCCCGCCGAAGTTCCTCCCCGGCGAGCCGACCCTCGACAACTACACACGCGTCGCGCAGACCATCCCCGTCTGGGACTACGCCCTCAACTCGCTGAAGGTCGCCACCGCCAACGTCGTCACCAACTGCGTGGGAGCCGCCCTCGCCGGCTACGCGCTGGCCCGGATGCGCTACCGGGGCCGCAGGGCCGCCACGCTGGCCTTCATCCTCGCCATGCTCGTCCCCGTCGAGGGCATCATCATCGCCCAGTTCACCACCATGCGGGACCTCGGCCTCAACAACACGCTCCTCGGGGTGCTGCTGCCCGGCTCCATCGGGGCCATGAACGTCCTGCTGATGCGCAACGCCTTCCTGAACCTGCCCGACGAGGTCGAGGAGGCGGCGTACGTGGATGGGGCGAACGTCTGGCAGCGGTTCCTGCGGATCGCCCTGCCGTCGGTCAAAGGCACCCTCGCCGTCGTCGCGATCTTCGCGTTCATGGGCGCCTGGGACGACTTCCTGTGGCCGCTGATCGTTCTGAGCGACCCGGAGAACTTCACCCTCACCATCGGCCTCAACTACCTCCACGGCACCTTCGCCAACGACGAACGCCTGGTCGCCGCGGGCACGATCATCGCCGTGCTCCCGCTGATCGTCCTCTTCGCCTGCCTCCAGCGGTTCTTCTTCCGAGGCGTCGGCGAAGGCGCCGTCAAGGGCTGACAACGGGGCCGCGCGGACCTGCCCCCCAGGCGCACCGCGCGGCCGCGCAGCCACCCGACCGACACCCCACGAGACTTTGGACGTCGCCGCCTCATGAGCTCCGCCCCGCCGCGCTTCGGCGCCAACTACACGCCCAGCCAGGGCTGGTTCCACCACTGGCTGGACTTCGACCTCGACGACGTGCGCGCCGACCTCGACTCGATCGCCGGCCTCGGACTCGACCACATCCGGGTCTTCCCGCTCTGGCCGCTGTTCCAGCCCAACCGCACCCTCGTCCGCCCCCGTGCCGTCGAACAGCTCGTGCAGCTCGCCGACGCCGCGGCCGAGCGGGGCCTGGACGTCAACGTCGACGGCCTCCAGGGCCATCTGTCCAGTTTCGACTTCCTGCCCGCCTGGACGCGGACCTGGCACCGGCGGAACATCTTCACCGATCCCGACGTGGTCGCCGGACAGGCCGAGTACCTCAGGACACTGGCCGCCGCCCTCGCCGACCGGCCCAACTTCATCGGCATGACCATCGGCAACGAGATCGCACAGTTCGCCGCGGCACCGCACCCCGATCCCGACCGCATCACCCCCGCACAGGCCGGCAGCTGGCTCGACCGCCTGCTGGCCGCCTGCGAGGCGGGCGCGCCGGGACGGATGCACCTGCACGCCGAGTACGACGCCTCCTGGTACCAGGACGACCAGCCCTTCACCCCTGCCCACGCCGCCCGCACCGGCGCGGTCACCGCCGTGCACTCCTGGGTGTTCAACGGCACGGCGCAGCGGCACGGCGCCACCGCCACGGCCACCGAGCACCACGCCGCCTACCTCGTCGAACTGTCGAAGGCCTGGGCGCTGGAGCCGCACCGCCCGGTGTGGCTCCAGGAGGTCGGTGCGCCCGCGCCGCACATCCCGCCCGAGCACGCCGCCGCGTTCACCGACGCCACCGTCGCCAACGCCCTCGACTGCCCGGACCTGTGGGGCGTCACCTGGTGGTGCTCCCACGACGTGTCCCGCTCTCTCGCCGACTTCCCCGAACTCGAGTACACCCTCGGCCTGCTGACCAACGACCGCCGCGTCAAACCCGCCGGACGGGCCGTCGCCCGGCTCGCCGAGGAGTGGCGCGGCCGCGAACACCGGCCCGCCCCGCGCACCTGTGCCCTCGTCGTCGACGCGGGTGACGACGAGCGGGCGCCCCGGCGTTCGGTCTGCGCCCCGGGCGGCCCCGTCTTCGAGGCCTTCGCCCGGCTCACCGCCGACGGCGCCCGCCCCACCACGGTCCTCGCGAGCCGCGCCGACGACCCGGACCACCTCGCCGCCCGCGGCATCACCGAGGTCGTCACTCCCGAACAGGCCGGTCTCCCCGGGGGACCGGCCGCCCGCACCGCACCGTAAGCCGTCCACGACACGATACGGAGCACACGACATGGCCCCCCACCCCAGCAGACGAGCCGTCCTCAGGGCATCCGCCGCGGCGGCCCTCGTCCCCGTCCTCGCACCGGGCACGGCCGCCGCCGCGAAGCGGAACGCGCTCGGCGCGCCGTACGCCTCCTACTGGTACCCGGACTCGCTGCCTTCCGGCAGCCCCGGCGAGGGCATCACCTGGCGCAGTCTCAAGACCTGGCGCGCACAGGACGACGCCGACCTTCCGTTCAACAGGGCGGCGGTCCCGCTCGCGCGCCGGTTCACCCCGACCCCGGTCAATGCCACAGCCCGCGCCGGCCAGGCCCGGATCCAGTCCCTCGTCTCGTTCGCGCCCACGGCCTCGAACCCGTCCCAGGGCGCACCGACCGCCGACTACTACGCCACCACCCACTGGGGCTACGTCGACGAACTGGTCTTCTGGGGCGGCTCCTCCGGCGAGGGCCTGATCCTCGCCCCCAACGCCCCCGTCGTCGACGCCGCCCACCGCCACGGTGTGCCGGTGCTCGGCAATGTCTTCCTGCCGCCCGTGGCCTACGGCGGCGATCTGCGCTGGACCCGGGACCTCGTACAGAAGGACTCCTTCGGCCGCTTCCCGCTCGCCGCACAACTCGTCGCCGTCGCCGTCGCGTACGGCTTCGACGGCTGGTTCGTCAACGCGGAGACCGGCGGCGGCGACAGCGCGCTGGCCGCCGACATGCGAGGCTTCCTCGCGGAACTGAAGCGTCTCGGCACGGCGAAGGACCTGCGTGTCACCTGGTACGACTCGATGACCGTGAGCGGCTCCGTGACCTGGCAGGGTGCGCTGAACGAGCGCAACCGCCCCTTCTTCGAGGCTGCCGACTCCATGTTCGTCGACTTCCGCTGGTCGCGCTCCACCCTTGCCTCCTCCGGGCAGCTCGCCGACCGACTCGGGCGCAGCCGGTACGAGTTGTGGGCCGGGGTCGACGTGGAGGCGAGCGGCTGGAACAAGTCCGTCGACTGGGACGCCATCATCCCCGAGAGCGGCGACGACATCGTCTCGCTCGGCCTCTACCGCCCGGAATGGACCCGCAACCACCTGCCCGCCGACCGCACGCCGGAGCAGTTCCACGCGGCCGACGACCGCTTCTGGAGCGGCCGGTCGCTCGACCCGTCGCGGCCGGACACCGCCGACGCCTGGCGTGCCCCGGCGCTCGCCGTGGCCGACCGCTCCACCGTCGCAGGCCTGCCCTTCGCGACCGTGTTCAACACCGGCCACGGGCTGCGCTGGTACGAGGAGGGCAAGGCGGTCTCCGACGCCGGTTGGAACCACCTCGGGCTCCAGGACCGGATGCCCTCACGCCAGTGGGTCGTACGGACCGAAGGCAGTCGGCCCAGGGTCGCCTTCGACTTCGGCGACGCCTGGCACGGCGGCAGCAGCCTCCTCGTCGACGGCTCCCCCGACGCCCCCGTCACCGTCGACCTGTACGCCACCCGTCTGCCGCTCGGACCGGACACGGTCGTCGAGTTCACCCACCGGGCCGACGCTGGCCGGGTCACCGTCGAACTCGCCCTCGCCACGGCGGAACCCGCCGCACCCGGCGAACCCCATCCGTACACGTATGTCCCCGTCGGGGCCGCCGAGGGCGGCTGGACCACCCGGACCGTACGGCTGAGCGGCCTGTCCGGGACCGTGCACGCCCTCGGCGTCCGTCTCACCGGTGCCGGCGGCCCCGTGCGCTGGCGCCTCGGCGGGCTCGCCGTGCACGACGGCGGCGAGCGGACCCCGGCCGCCCCCGGCGTCCTGCGGATCACCGACGCGACGGACGAGGGCATGCGCTTCGTCTGGCAGGCGGCGCCCGACGCCGTCGACGAAGCAGCGGCGCCGGCCGTGCGCCACTACACCCTGCACCGGCTGCTGCCCGACGGCACACGGCGCTTCCTCGGCGCCACCTGCCAGCGCGCCTTCTTCGCCCGTGACCTGCGGCCCGAACCGGGCGAGCGATCGGCCCGGTTCGAAGTGCGCGCGGTGGGGGAGCTCTACACCACGTCCGCTCCCGCGACCGTCGTCCGTCCCTGGTAACACGCCCCACCCCCGACACCCCCGGAGCACCCTTCATGCATGACGACCGCACCCTCGTCGAAGCCCGCCTCAGGCGTGTCCTCGACGAACGCATCCGCCCCGCCGTGTACCCCGAGTCCGTGCCGCTCGACGTCTTGGTGTGGAACGCGCCGGGCGAGCCCGTCCCGGTCGAGGAAGGTCTCGCCGCCACGCCGGAGCCGGTCGCGGTGGGCGACATGTGGGGTGCTCCGTGGGGCACCAGTTGGTTCACCGTCACCGGCACGGTCCCGGGCCGGTGGGCGGGCCGGACCGTCGAGGCGCTCCTCGACCTCGGCTTCGACGAGAACATGCCCGGCTTCCAGTGCGAAGGCCTCGTCTACCGCCCCGACGGCACCCCGGTGAAGGGCCTCAACCCGCGCAACCAGTGGGTCCGCGTCGCGGCGCCGGCCGACGGCGGGGAAGAGGTCCGCCTGCACATCGAGGCCGCTTCGAACCCCGTCATCCTCGACTACCACCCCTTCCTTCCGACGCGGCTCGGCGACAAGGAGACCGCGGGCAGCACCCCGCAGTACCGGCTCGCGCGCATGGACCTCGCCGTCTTCGACGAGACCGTGTGGCAGCTCGTCCTCGACCTCGAGGTGCTCGGCGAGCTGATGCACGAACTGCCCGCGGACGGCGCCCGCCGCCACGACATCCTGCGCGCCGTCGGCCGCGCCCTCGACCGTGTCGACCTCCAGGACGTGGGCGGCAGCGCTGCCGCCGCCCGCGCCGAGCTCGCCGGCGTCCTCGCCACGCCCGCCCGGCCCTCGGCCCACCGCATCAGCGCCGTCGGCCACGCCCACATCGACTCCGCCTGGCTGTGGCCGCTGCGGGAGACCGTGCGCAAGGTCGCCCGTACGACGGCCAACATGACGGCCCTGCTGGAGGACGAGCCGGACTTCGTCTTCGCCATGTCCCAGGCGCAGCAGTTCGCCTGGATCAAGGAACACCGCCCGGAGGTCTACGCCAAGGTCAAGAAGGCGGTCACCGACGGCAGGTTCGTCCCCGCCGGCGGGATGTGGGTCGAGTCCGACACCAACATGCCCGGGTCCGAGGCGATGGCCCGTCAGTTCGTGCACGGGAAGCGGTTCTTCCTCGACGAGTTCGGCATCGAGAACGACGAGGCCTGGCTGCCCGACACGTTCGGCTTCGCCGCCGGGCTGCCGCAGATCATCAAGGCGGCGGGTTCCAAATGGCTGCTGACGCAGAAGATCTCCTGGTCGCAGACGAACAAGTTCCCGCACCACACCTTCCAGTGGGAGGGCATCGACGGCACGCGGATCTTCACCCACTTCCCGCCCGTCGACACCTACAACTGCTCCATGAAGGGCAGCGAGATCGCCCACGCCGAGAAGAACTTCAAGGACAAGGGGATGGCCAGGCACTCGCTCGCGCCGACCGGCTGGGGCGACGGAGGCGGCGGCACCACCCGTGAGATGGTCGCCAAGGCGGCCCGCCTGCGCGACCTCGAGGGCTCGGCGACGGTGACGTGGGAGACACCCGCGGAGTTCTTCACCAAGGCGGAGGCCGAGTACGCCCACCCGCCGGTGTGGGTCGGCGAGCTGTACCTCGAACTGCACCGCGCCACCCTCACCAGCCAGGCGAAGACCAAGCAGGGCAACCGGCGCAGCGAGCATCTGCTGCGCGAGGCCGAGCTGTGGGCGGCGACCGCCGCCGTCCGCACCGGATTCGGCTACCCGTACGAGCAGTTGGACCGGATCTGGAAGACGGTGCTGCTGCACCAGTTCCACGACATCCTGCCCGGCTCTTCCATCGCCTGGGTGCACCGGGAGGCGGAGAAGACGTACGCGGCCGTCGCGGCCGAGCTGAACGACATCATCGGCGCGGCCCAGCGTGCCCTCGCCGGTGACGCGGCCGCCGGAGGGGAGCTGGTGTTCAACGCCGCCCCGCACGAGCGGCACGGCGTCGCGGCCGGCGGCGCGGCCCGCGCCGCGGAAGGCGGCACCGCGCAGCTCTCCGAGCGCGACGGCGGCGGTTTCGTGCTCGACAACGGTCTCCTCCAGGTCGAGATCGACGGCCGCGGCCTGGTGGTCTCCGTCTACGACATCGGAGCCGAGCGGGAGACCGTGGCACCGGGCAGTGCTGCGAACCTGCTCCAGGTCCATCCCGACTTCCCCAACATGTGGGACGCCTGGGACGTCGACGCCTTCTACCGCAACACCGTCACCGACCTCACGGACGTCGACGAGGTCACCGCCGCCGGCTCGGGACCGGCCGCTGTGGTCCGCGTCGTCCGCTCCTTCGGTGACTCGAAGGTCACCCAGCTGATCGCCCTCGCGGCGGGCGCCAAGCGCCTCGACATCGACACGGAGGTCGACTGGCACGAGACCGAGAAGTTCCTCAAGGCGTCCTTCCCCCTCGACGTCCACGCCGAGCGGTACGCCTCCGAGACCCAGTTCGGCCACTTCCACCGGGCCACACACACCAACACCAGCTGGGAGGCCGCCAAGTTCGAGGCCTGCAACCACCGCTTCGTCCACATGGAGGAGCCGGGCTGGGGTGTCGCCCTCGTCAACGACTCGACGTACGGGCACGACGTCACGCGCACCGTCCGCGCCTTGGACGCCGGGACCACGACCACCCTGCGCGTGTCCCTGCTGCGCGCCCCGCGTTTCCCCGACCCGGAGACCGACCAGGGCGTGCACCGCTTCCGCCACGCCCTCGTGCCCGGCGCCTCCATCGGCGACGCCGTACGGGAGGGCTACCGCATCAACCTTCCCGAGCGCCGCGTCCCCGGTGACGCCGAAGTCGCGCCGCTGGTCACCGTCGACAACGACGCGGTCGTCGTCAGCGCGGTCAAGCTCGCCGACGACGGCAGCGGCGACGTGGTGGTGCGGCTGTACGAGGCGACGGGCGGGCGGGCCCGGACGCGGGTGACGCCCGGCTTCCCGGCCGCAGGGGTCTCGGCCACGGACCTGCTGGAGCGGACCCTCGCAGACGTACCCGCCCCCGAACTGGTCGACGGCGGCGTGCCGTTGAGTCTGCGGCCGTTCGAGCTGGTCACGCTG
>NZ_JBSGZJ010000278.1:0-9627 GCF_053610925.1 Streptomyces sp. NPDC054847
GGGCGGCACGGTAGTCGCTGACGGGGATGCCTGCGAAGAGGTCGACGGCCATGGCGCCATGCTAGGCGCTCGCCGGCGGCCGTCGCGGTGCCCTTCGGGCCGCACCGCGACGGCGTCACCGTCGTCGCCGCTACGCCTCCGGGGCGAGGAGTTCGCTGAGGGCGACCGCCGGGTCCGTGTCCGGGGGGCCGGCGGGCCACCAGGTGCCGGAGCGGTCGCGGTAGGGGTACCAGCGGCCGTCGCGGCCCTGGCGGAGCTGGAGGCCGCGGCCGGTGAGGGTCCAGTGGTTGCCGTCGACGTCGAGGGCCGGCAGGTCCTCGTCCCAGCCCGCGGCGAGGGCGGTGCGGGCGCGGGCGGTTTCCTGCGCGGAGGGCGTCCAGGGCTGTTCGAGGACCTCGAGGCCGGCTTTCCCGCCGGTGCGCCAGGCCTCTGCGGCCCGGTCGAGGTCGTCGGGGCGGCCGCAGGCCTCGCGCAGCCGGGCGGGGACGCGCGGGTCGGGGTGGGTGGCGGCGATGCGGACCGTGTCGTGCCACTCGTCGAGCGGCGGGGCGGGCGGCGTCTCGCCGAAGCCGGCGATGTGGGCGAGCAGTTCACGGGCCCGGACGGCGGCGTCGGCGACGAGGCGCTCCAGCGGGTCGGCCTCGATGCCGGTGACCGGTTCGGCCGCGGACGGCAGCGGCTCGGGCAGCGGCGGCAGGGCGGGCAGCGGGGCGGCGGGGCGGGCGTAGGCCTCGCGGTTGCTCTCGTAGGCGGCCTGCTCCTGCCGGTCCTCCTGCGCGGCCTCCTCTCCCCCGGCGTCCTCGCCTTCGCCGTCCTCCTCGTCCTCGTCCTCGTCGTCGGTGGCGGTCAGTGCCCGCAGCATCAGGACCGACTTGAGTTCGTCGAGTGCCTCGTGGGTGTCCCGGCCGCGGACCAGCAGGAGCAGCCACGGGTCGGAATCGAGGAGCCAGGAGAACTGGTAGCCGAGGGCGGTGGCGTGCGGGCAGGGGTGGTCGAGCGCGTCGCAGTCGCAGTCCGCGTCCAGGTCGCCGTAGCCGGGCAGCAGCCCGAGGCGGGCGTCCTCGGCCGCTTCGAGGAGGTCCTCGGGCAGGTCGCCGGCGAGCAGGACCTCCGTGGCGTCGGGCCGGTCGGCGGTCCGCTCCCACAGCAGGTCCCAGTCGTCGTCGTCCCATGCCGTGACGGTGAGGGTGGTGGCGTGGGCGGCCTCGCCGGCGTAGACCTCGGCGGCGATGCGGCCCGGGCTGACGGTGATGGGGCCGATGCGTCCGGTGCGGGAGAAGGCGCGGCCCTTCTTCAGGGGTTCCTCCTCGGGCCAGGTGTCCTCCAGGGCCTCGGTCCACCGGCCGGCCCACGGGGACTGTCCGCGGGTGCGGCCGCCCTTGCGGGCGGGGAAGGCGGCAAAGCCGCGGGCGCCGCTCGCCTCGTGATCGCTCAACAGACGCTCCTCAGTTCGACCAGGTTGGCCAGTTCGTCGTTGGTCAGTTCCGTCAGGGCTCCTTCGCCGGAGCCGAGGACGGCGTCGGCGAGGTCCTTCTTGGACTCGAGCAGGGCGGCGATGCGGTCCTCGATGGTGCCTTCGGCGATCATCTTGTGGACCTGGACGGATCTGGTCTGGCCGATGCGGTAGGCGCGGTCGGTGGCCTGGGCCTCCACGGCCGGGTTCCACCAGCGGTCGTAGTGGACGACGTGGTCGGCGCGGGTGAGGTTGAGGCCGGTGCCGGCGGCCTTCAACGACAGCAGGAAGACGGGGACCTCGCCGTCCTGGAAGCGCTGGACGAGTTCCTCGCGGCGGGGTACGGGGGTGCCGCCGTGCAGCAGCTGGGCCCCGATGCCGCGTTCGCGCAGGTGCCGTTCGAGGAGCTTGGCCATGGCGACGTACTGGGTGAACACCAGTGCCGCGCCGCCCTCCGCGGTGATGGTGTCGAGGAGTTCGTCGAGGAGTTCGAGTTTCCCGGAGCGGCCGGACAGGGGGGTGTCGTCCTGCTTGAGGAAGTGCGCGGGGTGGTTGCAGATCTGTTTGAGGCCGGTGAGGAGTTTGAGGACCAGGCCGCTGCGGGCGATGCCCTGGCTGGCGCGGATGCGGTCCATGACGTCCTGCGCGTGCGTGCGGTAGAGCGCGGCCTGTTCGGCGGTGAGGGCGACGGGCCGGTCGGTCTCGGTCTTGGGCGGCAGTTCGGGTGCGATGCCGGGGTCGGACTTGCGGCGGCGCAGCAGGAACGGCCTGACGAGTCCGGCCAGTTTGCGGGCGGTGGGCTGTTCGCCGGTGGCGTCGGCGCGTTCGGCGTCGATCGGGGCGATCCAGCGGCGGCGGAAGTGGCCGTGGGTGCCCAGCAGTCCGGGTGTGGTCCAGTCCAGGACGGCCCACAGTTCGGAGAGGCTGTTCTCGACGGGGGTGCCGGTGAGGGCGATCCTCGCGTCGGCGGGGATCAGGCGCAGGGCCTTGGCGGTGCCGGAGAGCGGGTTCTTGACGTGCTGGGCCTCGTCGGCGACGAGCATGCTCCAGCGGTGGCCGCCGAGCCGTTCGGCGTCCAGGCGCATGGTGCCGTAGGTGGTCAGGACGAAGCCGTCGTCGGCGCCCTGGAGGCTGCGGCCGGTGCCGTGGAAGCGGCGTACCGGGGTGCCGGGGGCGAATCTGCCGATCTCGCGCTGCCAGTTGCCGAGCAGGGAGGCGGGGCAGACGACGAGGGTGGGGCCGCGGGTGTCGTCGTGTTCCTGGCGCAGCAGGTGCAGGGCGATGAGCTGGATCGTCTTGCCCAGGCCCATGTCGTCGGCGAGGCAGCCGCCGAGGCCGAGGGAGGTCATGCGGTCGAGCCAGCGCAGGCCGCGCAGTTGGTAGTCGCGCAGGGTCGCGGCCAGTGCGTCGGGCTGCCGCAGGGGTTCGGTGCCGCCGTCGGGGTCGGTGAGGCGGGCGCGCAGGGCCAGCAGCCAGTCGCTGGGGGCGACGGGGACCTGTTCGGTGCCGATGCGGGTGTGGCCGGTGAGGGCGACGGCGAGGGCCTCGATGGCGGTCAGTGGTCCGAGGTCGCGTTCGCGGGCCTTGCGGGCCAGGTCGGCGCCCACCAGGGTCCAGCGGCCGCGGAGCCGGACGAGGGGGCGTCCCTCGTCGGCGACGTGGGCCGTCTCCTCCTCGGTGAGGGGTTCGCCGTCGAGGGCGAGTTGCCAGCGCAGGTCGACGGTGTGGTCGCCGCCGAGGAAGGAGCGCAGGTCGGCGGGCGGGATGCGGCCGGCGCCGACGACGGCGCGGGCGGTCAGGGAGCGGGCGGCGCCTTCGGGCCAGTGGACGTCGATGCCGTGGGCGCGCAGCCGGGCCGCGCCGGTGCCGATCAGTTCGGTGGTCTCCCGGTCGGTCAGGACCAGGGCGGAGGGGACGGGCAGCAGCCGCTCCAGCGGCTCCCACACGCTCGCCGCGCGGCGCACCGCGAGGATCGTGTCGGCCTGGGCGCGCGGGCCTAGGGCGTGGTCGGCGCTGGCGAACAGCTCTCCCGCGTCGAGCGCGAGGGTGGGGTCGGCGAGGCTGTGGGCGCGCGGGACCAGGTGCAGGGCGGGCGGGCCGTCGGGGGTGTCGGCGAGGTGGACGTGGAGGGACACCCGTACGCCGGAGTCGAGTCCGGCGGAGATCTCCTCGGCCCAGGCGCGCAGTTGGGGCACGTGCTGGGGTTCGGTGGCCGAGAACGCGGCCCGTCCGGTGGCGGCCGGGGCGGCGGCGGCCCCCCAGAACGCGGCGGCCGGATGGACGGTGGCGCCGTTGCGGCCGTAGCAGCGGCGGGCCTCGATCAGGGCGGGCAGCGCCTGGGCGAGGGGCAGGCGCAGCACCGGAAGGGTCCGCAGGGCGACGCCGCCGTCGTGCGGTACGACGAGCGACGCCTCGCCCGGCTCGCCCGCCGCCGTGTCCGGCAGCGGGGAGCCGTCCGGGTCGAAGAAGACGAGGCGGCCCGTGCGCGCCGGGTCCCCCGCCTCGAAGACCACCGCGCACCGCGCCAGCAGTCCGGCCTGCTCAGGCGCCAACCACACCATGCGTCCCGCTCTCTCTTGCGTGCTGTTCTCTTGTACTGCGTCTCGCACGCACGTCACGCGTCGTGCGTCGTACTCGTGCTTACGTGCGTCGTGCTCGTGCTCTTGCTTACGTGCGTCGTGCTGGTGCTGCGTCGTGCGTGTGCGTCGGTGATCAGCTTGTCAGGTTGCGGAAGCGGCGCACCGACAACGGGAAGAAGACGGCGCACAGGACGACGGGCCACACCACGGCCATCAGCAGCGCGTGCTGCGCGATCCATGAGTCCCCGCCGAATCCCGGGTTGCCGAACAGTTCCCGCACCGCCAGCACCGTGGAGGACAACGGATTCCACTCGGCGATCGTGCCCAGCCAGCCCGGCATGGTGGACGGTGCGACGAACGCGCTGGTGAGGAAGCCGATGGGGAATTCCAGGGTCTGCACCATGGTGATGCCCTCGGGGCCCTTCATCAGCAGTCCGAGGTAGATGCCGGCCCACACCAGTGCGAAGCGCAGCAGCAGCAACAGGCCGACCGCGAGGGTGGTTTCGCCGAGCGTTCCGTGGGCGTCCCAGCCGATGGCCAGGCCGGTGGCGAACAGGACGGCCAGGGCCAGCAGGGAGGAGAGCATGTCGGTCACGGCGCGTCCGACGACCACGGCGGAGGGGGCCATCGGCATGGTGCGGAAGCGGGAGGTGACGCCGCGGTTCTTGTCGGCGGCGACGGCGGTGACCGTCTCGCCCATGCCGAAGACCATCGTCATGACGAACATGCCGGGTACGAGGAACTCGCGGTAGTTCCCGCCGCCGGGCACCTGCATGGCGCCGCCGAAGAAGTACCCGAACATCAGCACCATCATGACGGGGAAGGCCAGCGACCCGATCAGGGTGCCCGGTTCGCGGACCCAGTGGGTCAGGCCGCGCAGGGTGACCGTCCAGCCGTCGGCGGCCGCCCAGCGCAGCCGGGCCAGCGGGGTGCGGGCGATCACCGGGGCGAGGGCCACGCTGCCCACGGGGCGGGGTGCGGTGATGCTCATGCCGCCACCGCCTCTCGGGCGCCGTCACCGGTACTGCCCAACGCGCCGCTGCCGCTGTCGCTGTCGGTGGCGCCGGCGGACGTGCCGGTGCCGGTCAGGTGGAGGAACACCTCGTCGAGGGTGGGCCGGCGCAGTGCGATGTCCTCGGCCGCCACGCCGGCCGCGTCCAGGGCGCGGACGATGCCGGCGAGCGCGCTGGTGCGGTCCTTGACGCGGGCGCTGATGCGGCGGGTGTCGTGGTCGGTGTCGGGCCGGTCGGCGCACACCTGCTCCAGCGCCGCCGCGGCGGCGGGAAGCTGGTCGGCGCGGCGTACCACGACGTCGATCCGGTCGCCGCCGATGCGGGACTTGAGCTCGTCGGGCGTGCCCTCGGCGATGACCTTGCCGGAGTCGATGACGGAGACGGCGTGGGCGAGCTGGTCGGCCTCTTCCAGGTACTGGGTGGTCAGCAGCACGGTGGTGCCGGTGTCGACGAGGCTGCGCACCGCCTCCCACACCTCGCCGCGGCTGCGCGGGTCGAGGCCGGTGGTCGGCTCGTCGAGGAACAGCACCGGCGGGGCGAGGACCATGCTCGCCGCCAGGTCGAGGCGGCGGCGCATGCCTCCGGAGTACTCCTTGAGCGGTTTCTTGCCGGTGTCGGCGAGGCGGAAGTGCTCCAGGAGTTCGTCGGCGCGGCGGCGGGCGGCGGCCGGTGACAGGTGGTGCAGGCGGCCGAACATGACGAGGTTCTGCCGTCCGCTGAGGACTTCGTCGACGGCGGCGTACTGGCCCACCAGGCCGATGCTCGCGCGGACTTCGGCGGCCTGGCGGGCGACGTCGTGCCCGGCGACCTCGGCGCGTCCGCCGTCGGCCTTCAGCAGGGTCGACAGGATGCCGACCGAGGTGGTCTTGCCCGCACCGTTGGGGCCCAGCAGCCCGTGGACGGTGCCGGCGGGTACACGCAGGTCGAATCCGTCGAGTGCGTACCGGTCGCCGTAGCGTTTGCGCAGTCCTTCGGCGAGGACGGCGGTGCTGGTCGGATCCACGTCGGCTTCCTTACGGGTAGCGGATATCCGGCCGAGGGTCCCAAACCGGCCCTGAGCAGGGCTGGTGCACGGCTCGGCGAACGGTCGAGGACCGCTCGACGACCGGTCGAACAGGCGGAGGACGGGACGCGGAAGCGGGAAACGGAAGGCGGCACGGGACGGGGCGCGGCGCGGGACGGGGCGCGGAACGGGCGCCGGCGGGACGGGCGCCGGCGGGACGGGCGCGGGCGGGCGGGAGGCGGGGGCGGGGGGGGTCGGCGGCGGTGGGGACCGGCTCCGTTCGACGGCTGCTCTAGCGCGGGGCGGGACCGTGGCGCGAGGAGGCCCCCGATCAGAGGACACGTCGTGATCACTTTCATCAACCGGTTCCATGTCACCGGCTCCACCGAGGAGTTCGAGACGGCCTTCGACGCCACGTCGGCGTTCTTCGCCGCCCAGCCCGGGTTCCTGAACCACCGGCTGCTCCAGCACGTCGACGAGCCGCACCTGTATGTGAACATCGCCGACTGGAAGGACGAGGAGTCCTTCCGCGCGGCCCTGGCCCGCCCCGAGTTCGCCGCGCACCGCACCACGCTGCGCACGCTCAGCAGCAGCGACCCGAACCTGTATGTGCCGCTGCTGGAGCGGGTCGCGCGCTGAGACCGCCGGCCGAAGAGCGCCCCGAGCGTCCTCCGAGCGCGTTTCGCGTGTGCGCCGAGCGGTCCTCGGCCGGTCCCCCGATCCTGTCGCACGTCCTGGTACGGACGGAAAGCGGCACCAGCAGGCCGACTTGCGGGCGTTTGCCACTGGTTGAGGGTGGCGGCACATCGGCCGGCGGCGATTCACCTTTTCCCGCCCCGCTCCGCGGGGGCTTCGTTTCCTCCCCCCGGCTGAAGCCGGGGGTATGTCCACAAAGGAGTTCAGATGAGTGAGACCGTCAAGGATCAGCGGATCGCCCTGGTGACGGGCGGCACCAGCGGTATCGGCCTGGAGATCGTGCGCAGGCTGGCGTCCGCCGGCATCCCGGTGCATCTGTGCGGGCGTTCCCAGGAGACGGTGTCCAGCACCGTCAAGGAGCTCGTGGAGGAAGGGCTTTCGGTTACCGGCTCGGTGTGCGACGTACGCGAGCAGGAGCAGATCAGTGAGCTGGTGCGCACGGTCGTGGAGCAGCACGGTCCGATACGGATCCTGGTCAACAACGCCGGCCGCAGCGGCGGCGGGCCGACCGCGACGATCACCGACGAGCTGTGGACCGACGTCATCGCCACCAACCTGACCAGTGTCTTCCGGGTCACCAAGGAGGTTCTGACGGCGGGCGGCATGCAGGAGGCGGGCCGCGGCAGGATCATCAACATCGCCTCGACGGGCGGTAAGCAGGGCGTGGTGCTGGCGGCCCCGTACTCGGCGTCGAAGCACGGTGTCGTGGGCTTCAGCAAGGCGCTCGGTCTGGAGCTGGCCCGTACCGGCATCACCGTCAACGCGGTGTGTCCCGGGTTCGTCGAGACGCCGATGGCGGAGCGGGTCCGCGCCGGTTACGCGGGCGTGTGGGGGGTGAGCGAGGAGGAGGCGTACGAGCGCATCACCACCCGGGTGCCCAACGGCCGTTACGTGCAGGTGCGGGAGGTGGCCGCGATGGTCGAGTACCTCGTCGGCGACGATGCGGCGGCAGTGACGGCGCAGGCGCTCAACGTGTGCGGCGGTCTGGGCAACTACTGACCGCCGGGGGCCGGTTCGGCGGTGCCGCCCGGGGTGCCGCGTCCGTCGGGCGGGAGCAGCCGCTGTCGGCAGTCCGCCTTTCCCGTCCGCCCCGCCCCCGTTGGCGGGCTCAGGCCCACTGGGGGGCCGTGGTGGCGGCCCGGAGCTGTTCGTGGGCCCGGGCCGTCTGCTGCCGGTCGTCGTCCGGGGTGCGGCTGCGGACGGGCAGGAGCGCGAGAGTGGTGTGGTGGGCCAGGCGCACGGCCGGATGGCGGCGGGCGATGGTGGTCAGGCTCCGGCCGGGCCCGGTCTCCAGCAGCAGGTGGCGGCCGGTGAACAGGAGTTTGTCGAGGGTGGGCCAGAAGTGGACCGGGGCGGCGGGGTGGCTCGCCCACAAGGCCGCGTCGGCCACGGTGTCCGCCTCCAGCCGGGTGCGGGTGAAGGCCGACCACAAGGGGACTTGGGGCGGGCGGGCGGTGATCCGCCGGTACAGGGCAAGGTCCTGGAACAGCGGGGCCAGGACGGGGCTGTGGAAGGGGTGGTGGGCGGCCACCGGCATGGTGGTGATCCCGGCGTGGCGCAGGTCGGCCGCGATGGCGTCCAGCGGGCCGGTGAGACCGGCGAGGACGGTCTGGCGGGGGGCGTTGAGCGCGCCGACGGCGATGTGGGGGTGGCGGGCGAGGAAGGGGCGTACGTCGTCGGGGGTGCCGGCGACGGTCAGCAGCCCGCGGGGGGGGGGGGGGGCGATGCGGGTGACCCGGTCGCGCATGACGGCCACCGCGTCGGCGAGGGTGAACACGCCGGCCAGGACCGCGGCGGCGAGTTCGCCGACGCTGTGGCCGAGCAGGGCCGCGGGGCGCACACCCCAGGACATGACCATGCGGCCGAGCGCGTAGTCCACGGTGAACAGCAGCGGCTGGGACCGGCGTACGTCGTCGATGCCGATGGCCGGGTGGTCGCCGAGCCAGTCGGCGCGCAGTTCGTCGCCGTTGCCGAACAGGGCCAGGCACCGGTCGGCGGCGTCGGTGAAGACGGGGTCGCTGCCGTAGAGTCCGGCGGCCATGCGCGGGTACTGCGCGCCCTGGCCGGGCAGCAGCAGCACCACGTCCCGGAACGTTCCGTCCATGGGCGGCCTCCTTCGTCCGACACCGGTGTCGGTGCCGGTCAATCTGCCGTGCCCGTATGGAGGTTCGCTCGAGGAACGCTCCACGCACACCCGGCGGCGGGGCCGGGCCCAGTGCGGCTCGAGGGCGGGTCCACCCGGCACGGCGAGGCTCGGCGGGCCGCGGCAGTGCGCCCGCCCGGGCGGCCCTGGCGGCGTCAGGACGCATCACCCGGACGGCGATCCGCCGCTTTCGCCCTGCACCGCAGGAAACTCGCCCCCATATTTCCCGGCCCGAAGGGCCGGAGCATCCCCGGAGGAATCACGTGACCAGCACAGCCATGGCGGCCGTCGTGTCGCAGAGCGAGATCTACGCACAGGTGCAGCAGTTCTACGCCGGCCAGGTGCGTCACCTGGACAACATGCGGGCCGAGGAGTTCGCCGGCTCGTTCACCGCCGACGGCGTCTTCGACCACCGTCCGGGTGGCGACCCGCTGGTGGGCCGGGAGGCGATCGCCGCGGCGATCGGCGAGTACCAGAGGACCACGCACGCGGCCGACCCGGTGCAGCGCCGCCACTGGTTCAACATGCTCCAGGTCTTCGCACAGGACGACGGCACGCTGCGCACCGAGTACTACGCGCTGGTGGTGCAGACCCGTCCGGGTGTGCGCGAGCCGGTGGTCGGTCCGAGTTGTTTCGTCACCGACATCCTGGTGCACGAGGACGGTGAACTGCGCACGAAGTTCCGCAAGGTCAGCCCGGACCACATGGTCTGACACCCCGTCCGGCACGAAGGAGAGGCG
>NZ_JBSGZJ010000279.1:0-9565 GCF_053610925.1 Streptomyces sp. NPDC054847
GGTCCCGTGGGTGTCCCCCCACGCCGCCAGGCGTAGGGGGAGGAGCCCCCGAACACTGCGCGGAGCGCGGTGGCGGGTACGGGCGGAGCCCCCACGCGGCGGAGCCGCACATCGATACAGCGGGAAGGGGCGGGGTGGGGCACAGCCCCGCGAAGCGGCCCCACACCCGCTGCGCCCCCGCCCCCGGGAATCGCGTCAGCCGCCCCCCGTCCTCCCCAGCGCCTTCACGATCTCGTCCGCGTTGCGGTACGTGCCCTCCTCCGGCAGACCGCGGGCCTGGTCCACGACCGGGTCGGGGGCGTGGCGTTCCTCCAGGGCGCGCACGACCGCGGCGCGGTCCGCAGGGAACGTCGTGCGGTCCAGGTGGCGGGCCAGTTCGAGCCGCAGGGCCTCCGCCTCGGTCTGCGCGCGTGCCCGGTCGCGTTCCTCACCGGGCGGCGGGACGGGTCCTGACGTGTCGACCCGGACGTCGTCGTCCGCGGCGGGCTCGGGGTCGTTGGCCTCCTCGACGTGGGTGTGCTGCCCGGACCGGAGGTAGCCCTCCAGCTCGTGCTTCATCTCGTCGTCCTTGCGTGGGCTGACGGGATTGCTGCCTCGCTCGATGTCCCCCATGTCAGGAGCACCTCCTTCGTGCGTCCGTACGTCCGTGCAAGTCGCGCCGGACGATTACCCGCAAGGGGCGGAATGACACGAAACGGGCACTACTTTTGACCGGCGTGACGCGTGAGCAGCGTGCGGGTCTCCAGCGCGACCCGCTGCCCCTCGCCGGTCGGGACGACCAGTACCGGGACCGTCGCACCGGCCGGGCTGACGACGGTGTCCTCCCGCACGTTCACCGGCCGCAGGCCACCCGTGACGCCGAGTACGCCGAGACCCGCGCAGACCGCCTCGCGCACCTCCGGCTGGTCGCAGCCGATCTCGCCGGTGAAGACGAGAGCGTCGAGCCGGTCCAGCGACGCGGCGCAGGCGGCGACGCCGCGCCGGACGCCCAGGGTGAAGACGTCGAGGGCCAGGGCGGCCCGCCGGTCGCCGTCCGCCGCCGACCTTACGAGGTCGCGGGTGTCGCCCGAGGTGCCGGACAGGCCCAGCAGGCCGGAACCACGGTTCAGGGTCTCCGTGAGGTCCTCGGGCTCCATTCCGGCCGATGTCTGGAGCCACAGCAGCAGTCCGGGGTCGACGCTGCCGCTGCGTCTGCTCATCACCATGCCTTCGAGCGGGGTGAACCCCATGGTGGTGTCGACGCTGCGGCCTTCGCGCACCGCGCACGCCGAGCAGCCGCCGCCCAGGTGCGTGATCACGATGTGGAGGTCACGGGCAGGCCGGTCCAGCAGGGCAGCGGCACGGTCGAGGGCCCACGCGTACGACAGGCCGTGGAAGCCGTATCTGTGCAGCCCGTACCGGTCCGTCCACTCCTGGGGCAGCCCGTAGGTGCGCGCCGGCTGCGGCAGCCCGGCGTGGAAGGCGGTGTCGAAGCACACCACGTGCGCGGCGTCCGGCAGCAGCCGCCGTGTCGCGTCGAGGGCGGTGAGAGCGGGCGGCACATGGAGGGGGGCCAGGTCCGCGGCCCGGCCGAGCTCCGCCCTCACCGTGTCGTCGACGAGCGTGGGGCCTAGGAGCCTGGGCCCGCCGTGGACGAGGCGGTGGCCGGTGGCCGCCACCGGCGGGGCTCGGCGCAGCAGTTCCTCGATCACCTGCCGCGTCCCGCTGCCGGGGGCGTCACTCTCGTGCCGTGCGGCCAGTTCCCGTCCTTCGCCGTCGACCACGCTCAGGTGGAGGCTCGAGGACCCGGCGTCGACGACGAGCAGGTTCGAAGAGGTCGTGGTGCCGGCGTCCGTCATGATCCCCACGTCCATTCGGTGATCTCGGCGGGATCGACTCCCGTGCGCCGCAACTCCTCACGGAGCCGGTCCCGGTGGAGTGCGTAGCGGGATGCCAGATCCCCCGTGGCCGCCGGACGGCCGCGCAGATGCCGCAGTGCCGTGATCGCCAGGTCGTGACGGGAGACGCCGTTGCTCGCCAGCAGGTCGTACGGGGTGGTCGTGGTGCCCTCCTCGACGTAGCCGCGCACATGGAACCGGCCGGGGTGGGGACGGCCGTGCAGCAGTTGGTGCACGGCGGAGGGGTAGCCGTGGAAGTCGACGACGACAGGGAGTTCCGTGCCGAACAGGGCGTCGAAGTCGGCGTCGTTCATGCCGTGCGGATGCCGGTCCGGCGGCGCGAGCGCGCACAGGTCGACGATGTTCACGACGCGGATGCGCGCCTGCGGCAGGTCGTGGCGCAGCAGTTGGGCCGCGGCGAGGGTCTCGACGGTGGGAATCCCGCCCGCGCACGCCAGGACGAGCTCGGGGTCCTCGCCGCCGTCCGTCGACGCCCACCGCCAGACCGACGCGCCCGCCTCGCAGTGCGCGCGTGCCTCGTCGAGGGCGAGCCACTGCGCCGCCGGCTGCTTGCCCGCGACGACCAGGTTGATCCGGCCGGTGTCGGCGAGCACCCGCTCCATGGTGACCAGCAGGGTGTTCGCGTCGGGCGGCAGAAAGACACCGGTGACGGTGCTCTTCTTCGTGAGCAGGTTGTTGATGAATCCCGGCCCCTGGTGGCTGTAGCCATTGTGCTCCTGCCGCCAGCCCTCGCTGGTGAGCAGGTAGTTGAGGCTGCTGACCGGTGCCCGCCAGGGCACCTCGCGGGACATCTTCAGCCACTTCGCGTACTGGTTGAGCATGCTGTCGACGACGGACGCGAAGGCCTCGTACGTCGGGAACAGCCCGTGCCGCCCGGTCTGCAGATAACCCTGGAGCCAGCCCTGGCAGTTGTGCTCCGAGAGGATTTCCAGCACCCGGCCGTCGGGGGTGAGGTCCTCGGCGTACTCCTCGACGGGCCACACGTATCCGCGGCCGGTCGCCTTCAGCACCCCGTCCAGCTTGTTGGAGGCCAGCTCGTCGGGGGACATGATGCGGAAGTCGCGGGCGGCGGCGGTCCTGCGCATGATCTCCGTCAGCCAGTCCGCCAGCACCTCGTTGGGGCTCCCCTTCGCCGAGCCGGGGCCGTCCGGGACGTCGACGGCGTACGGCCCGAGCGGCGGCAGGTCGAGCGGCCGCCGCAGCCGTCCCCCGTCACTCGCCGCCTGCATACCGATGCGCCGATCGCCGGACGGGCAGGCGTCGAGCACCTCCGCGACCGGCCGGCCCTCCTCGTCGAACAGCTCCTCCGGGCCGTAGGACCGCAGCCAGGCCTCCAGTGCGGCGAGCTGCTCCGGGTCGTCGTGGACACCGTCCAGCGGGACCTGGTGCGCGTGGAAGGTCCCCTCGATGCGTTTCCCGCCGACCTCGGCCGGCGCTCCCTGTCCCTTGAGGCTGCGCAGTACGATCATCGGCCACGCCTGACGCTCGAGGATCCGCCCCGTCCGTGCCCGGCCCTGGATGTCCCGGATGCCGGTGTGCGCGGCGCGCACCGCCGCGGCGACCGGTTCGCCGTCCGGATCGTCCGTCACGTCGACGATGCGCGGGTCCCAGCCGTAACCACGGAACAGGGACGTCAGTTCGTCGTCGGACATGCTCGCGAACACGGTCGGCGAGGAGATCTTGTAGCCGTTGAGATGCAGCACCGGCAGTACGGCGCCGCAGGTCACCGGGTCGAGGTACTTCGACGAGTGCCAGGCGCCGGCCGTTGGGCCCGTCTCCGCCTCGCCGTCCCCGACGATGCACGCCACCAGCCGGTCGGGTGCGTCGAACGCGGCGCCGAACGCGGTGGACAGGGCGTAGCCCAGCTCACCGCCCTCGTGGAGGGTGCCGGGCACCGAGGGGGAGAGGTGGCTCGGGAAGCCGTCGGGAGCGCAGTAGCGCCGGGCCAGCTCCGTCAGCCCGGCCTCTGTCCTGGCCAGCGAGGGGTCGTAGTGCTCGTGCGTGCCTTCGAGCCAGAGACCGGCGTGGTTGGCGGGTGCGCCGTGTCCCGGACCGGTGACGAGGAGGACGTCGGCGTCCCGCTCGCGGATCAGGGTGTTGAGCGCCGAGTACACCATCGTGATGCCGGGACAGGAGCCCCAGTGGCCGAGGAGCCTGGGCTTCAGGTGCTCGGGCCGCAGCGGCTCACGCAGCAGCACATTGTCACGCAGGAAGATCAGCGCGGCGGACACGTAGTCCGCCGCCCGCCGGTAGGTCCGTGTCATGGTCTCACTCCGGCGGGGCGCCCAGCGGCATGGCCGCCAGCGCCTTCGCGGTGCCGAAGAGGTTGGCCGCCATCGCCCGGCCGGTCCTGTGCGACCAGTCGCGCCCCCGCTCGTCGTCGAGGTAGTCGGGTCCCGGCCCCGGCCCGAGGTGCCAGTAGGTCCACGCCTGGCCGGGGACGGTGTAGCCGATGTCGGCCAGCGCGCCGGAGATCTCGCTGATCACATGGTGCGCGCCGTCCTCGTTTCCGGTGACCACCACCCCGGCGACCTTGTTGTAGGCGACGGGGCGGCCGTCGTCGTCGGTCTCGGAGAGCATCGCGTCCATGCGCTCCAGCACACGCTGGGCGACGGAGGAAGGACGCCCGAGCCACGTCGGCGACGCGACGACGAGGATGTCCGACTCCATCAGTTTCCCGTGCACCTGCGGCCACTGGTCGCCGGGTCCGACGGCCTCGCTCACCACTCCCGGACGGATGTCCATGTCCACCGCCCGGACGAACTCCACCTCGGCCCCGTACTTCTCGAGTTGATCCGCGACGACCGTCGCCAGCGCATGGGTGTTGGAGGGCTCGGGAGACGTCTTGAGCGTGCAGTTGATCACCAGTGCCTTCATGGGGACACCGGTACCCGGTCAGCGCACCGGCACGCCGGGCGCCGCGCCGTTCGGGTGACGGCGCGATGTTTCCGCCGGCGCCCGCACGGTTACCCAGGACAGGCCGGGACAGCGGCACACACTGCACAGTGAGGAGCGGAACACCGACATGGCCAGTACGAAAGTGTCCGACCACATCCTCCAGCGGCTGCGTGAATGGGACGTCACCCACGTCTTCGCCTATGCGGGCGACGGCATCAACGGGCTCCTTGCCGCCTGGGGACGCGCGGACAACAAGCCGAAGTTCGTGCAGTCTCGCCACGAGGAGATGTCGGCTTTCCAGGCCGTCGGCTACGCCAAGTTCTCCGGGAAGGCCGGCGTCTGCGCCGCCACCTCGGGACCGGGCGCGATCCATCTGCTCAACGGGCTCTACGACGCGAAGCTCGACCACGTCCCCGTGGTGGCGCTCGTCGGGCAGACCAACCGCAGTGCCATGGGCGGGTCGTACCAGCAGGAGGTCGACCTTCAGAACCTCTTCAAGGACGTCGCGTCCGACTTCTGCGAGACCGCGATGGTCCCGGAACAACTGCCCAACCTCATCGACCGGGCGATGCGCACGGCCTACGCCCGGCGCACCGTGACAGCGGTCATCATCCCCGCCGACGTCCAGGAACTGGACTACAGCCCGCCGAAGCACGCCTTCAAGATGGTGCCCTCCAGCATGGGCCTCGGCCGGTACGCGCCCGTGCCCGTCGACGAGGACGTCGAGCGGGCCGCCGAGATCCTCAACGCGGGCGAGAAGGTGGCCGTGCTCGTCGGCCAGGGAGCCCGCGGAGCCCGCGCCGAGGTCGAACGGCTGGCCGACGTCCTCGGCGCCGGCGTCGCCAAGGCGCTGCTCGGCAAAGACGTCCTCCCCGACGACCTGCCCTACGTCACCGGCTCGATCGGCCTGCTCGGCACCCGGCCCTCGTACGAGATGATGCAGGACTGCGACACCCTGCTGATGATCGGATCCAGCTTCCCGTACACCCAGTTCATGCCGGAGCTCGACCAGGCGCGGGCCGTGCAGATCGACATCGACCCGCACATGATCGGGCTGCGCTACCCGTTCGAGGTGAACCTCGTCGGCGACGCCCGCGAGACGCTGCGGCGGTTGCTGCCACGGCTGCACCGCAAGGAGAGCCGCGCCTGGCGCGACGGGATCGAGCAGAGCGTCGACCGCTGGTGGGAGGTCATGCAGCGCAGGGCGGCCGTCGACGCCGACCCCGTCAACCCCGAATACGTCGTCCACGCGTTGGACGGACTGCTCCCCGACGACGCGATCGTCACCGCGGACTCCGGCTCCGCCGCGAACTGGTACGCCCGCCATCTGCGGCTCCGCGGCCGGATGCGCGGCTCGCTGTCCGGGACGCTCGCCACGATGGGTCCCGGCGTCCCGTACGCCATCGGCGCCAAGTTCGCCCACCCTGACCGCCCGGCGATCGCCCTGGTCGGTGACGGCGCGATGCAGATGAACGGGATGATGGAGATGCTCACCGCGGCGAAGTACTACCGCGAGTGGTCCGACCCGCGGCTGATCGTGGCCGTGCTGAACAACGGCGACCTCAACCAGGTGACCTGGGAGATGCGCGCCATGTCGGGGGCCCCGCAGTTCGAGGAGTCGCAGTCCATCCCGGACCTGCCCTACGCCGACATCGCCGAACGGATGGGGCTGCACGGCGTCCGCGTCGAGAAGCCCAAGTACGTCGAGTCCGCCTGGAAGCAGGCCCTCGCCGCCGACCGGCCCTTCGTCATCGACTTCCGCACCGACCCGGCCGTGCCGCCGATCCCGCCGCACGCCTCGCTCGACCAGATCGAGGCCGCCGCGTCCGCGATCCTGCGCGGTGACAGCGACCGGGGCTCGATGATCCGGCAGGGCTTCAAGGCCAAGGTGCAGGAGTTCCTTCCCGGCACCCGGCACCGCGGGGACCGGCCCGGCGCGACGAAGGACAGCGCCGACGACGACAGGTGACGGCCCTTCACAGGTGCCGCAGACCCGGGTGTCTCCCGTTCGCGTACCGGCCGTCCCGGGAGGATCGTGGGGAGATGACCACCACCATCGGAGCGGAGGAGGAGTTCTTCCTCGTCCGGGCCGACGACCGGTCCGTCGAACCGGCGGGCAGCCGCGTCGTGGCGCGGGCCCGCCGCACCGTCGGCGACCTGGTGTCCGGCGAGTTCCACGAGGGCCAGCTCGAGGTGCGCACCCCGCCGTGCTTGGACTGCGGCGAACTGCACCGGCACCTGGCGGCGGTACGGAAGGCGGCCGGCGCGGCCTGCGGCGCGGAGGGGCTCGGTCTGTGCGCCACCGGCACGCCGGTCATCGGTGGCGCGGGAGCCCGCGTCCTCGGCGACCACCCCCGCTACCGGGCGGGGGTGCGCCAGTTCGGCACCATGCTCGACGACTTCACCGTCTGCTCCGTCCATGTGCACGTGCATGAGCCGGACCGGGAGGTGGCGGTGCTGACGGCGAACCATCTGCGTCCCTGGCTGCCCCTGCTGGTCGCCATGAGCGCCAACTCGCCCTTCTTCGAAGGCCGCGACACCGGATACGCGAGCTGGCGGACCGTCGTCCGCGGCCGTTTCCCCGCGCTCAGCGCCCCTCCGTACGTCGATTCCCTCGCCCACTACCGACGCCTGACCGCGGCCCTGGAGGAGTCGGAGGCGATGCTCGACGCGGACATCCCGTTCTGGGACGTACGGCCCAATCCCCGTGTGCCGACGCTGGAGATCCGGGTCATGGACGTGCCGTCGGACGTGGCGGACACCGCCGCGCTCACCGCCCTCGTCAGAGCGCTGGTCGTGGACTGCGCCGAGCGGGTCCGGCGCGGCGACAAGGGGCCGCGCACCTGCGGCGAACTGCTGCGCGCCGCCTACTGGCGGGCCGCCCGCGACGGCTGGCCGGGCAGCGGCGTCGACGCGCTCACCGAGCGGGTGCTGCCTTTCGCCGTCCAGGCGGCGCGGCTGGTGGACCGCGTACGGCCGCGCCTGGACGAGTACGGCGACGTCGAGCGGGTCACCGCGTTCCTGCGGCGGCTGGACGAGCACGGGTGCGGCGCGCAGCGCCAGCGGGCGTCGTGGAGCCGCCGGTCACGGCCGGCCGATGTCGTCGACGACCTCGTCGCCGCCACGGCCGGGAAAGGACCGGTCAGCCCGGCGTGAGGGTCGTCACCAGGACGTCGCGGTGGGCCGGGAGGGCGGCGTCGACCGGCCGGATGGGCGACACGCCGTGCAGGGTGCCCCGGTCGTCGGAGACAAGCAGACTCGCCGGCTCGCACAGCGTGGCCGAAAGGATCTCGTCTCCCTCGGGACTGTAGACGGTGCTTTCGCCGCCGGTGGCGTTGTCACGGCCGACGAGCAGCGAGGACACCAGCGTGACGCCGTCCCGGTGCCTGCCTTCCGGTGTCGGCTCCCCGCCGCCCTCCGCCGTGGCGACGACCCGGAAGGGATGGACCTTGACACTCCACCACTCGGCCACGTCCAGCGCGCCCGCCACCCTGCCCAGCAGCCCGAGGATCCGGCGCAGCACCGGATCGGCGACGAAGGCGCCGGTCAGCGGATCGAAATGGCGGTCCACCGACTCGTAGAGCGGATTGGTGTTGTCGGGCTGGACGAACACGGTGTGGGGCAGCATCCGCAGTTCCCCGGTCACCGGCGCGAGGGAGAAGTGTCCGTAGCGCCGCAGTCTGCGGGTGCCGCGCCGGGCCGCGTACTCGTCCTCCGTGAGGTCCTGCCAGTGGGCCGCGAAGTGGGCCCAGGACGAGGCGTCGGCACCCAGGCACGTCAGCACGTCGTCCGGGGGCATGAGGTACGCGCCGGTACGGGCCAGTGCGCTGCGGGCCGCCTCCTCGGCGGAACGGGCTGCCGCGTTCGCGTCCGCGGGGTCGAGGAAACCGGTGTCGGTGTCCACGGTCTGCCACCGCCCTTCCTCCGGTGGGGTGAGATCTCGGGCTCAAGCCATCATCGGGCGGGCCCGCACCGGGCGCACGTCCGCACGGTGGGGACGCGGGACCGCGGCCCTGCGGCTCATGATTGGCACCCCCCGGTCCGGGAACCCGGCGAGCTGTACGGTCCGTGCCGGATCCGGCGCCGGGTCCGGCGCAGGCACGAACATCCGGCTCCGACGGTGAGGAAGTGGGCCCATGAGCGAGCAGACACCCTCCCAGGCGGAGGGCGAACGGCCGGAGGACGAGCTCCGCGCGAACTTCCCCCGCAGCACGCCGTCCCAGGCGGAGGGCGAGCGGGACGACGAGCCCGAACCTCAGCCGGAGGACACCCCCTCCCAGGACCGGCACGGCCCCAAGACCTGAGGGCGGCCCGGGCCCTTCCCCGGCGTGGCCGGCCTCCGGGCATGCGTCCCAGGGGTGGCCGGCGAGCTCCAGACCGGGCCTCGGCGTGGCCCCGGACTTTCGTCAAGCGGACCCGTACGGACCGCCGGCGTGGCTCTTCCCTGGCCAGGCCCGGCGAGCTCCGGGCCTGGGTTCGGCTGCCCCCTTGACTTCGTCCGACCTCGGCATGGCCTTTCCCGGCGCCGCCGGCGAACTCCGGTGCCGGTCTCGGCTTGGTCCCCGGGCGTGACGGCCGGGACGCGTGCGGACCGACGGCCGCGGCCCTTCCCCGGCATGGCCCGGTGACCTCCGGGTCTGGTCTCGGGTGGCCCGTCCCAGCGGCGGCCGGCGAGCTTCGGGCCCGGCCTTGGCGTGGCCCGTCCCAGAGGTGGCCTGCGAGCTCCGGGCCTGGTATCGGCGTGGCCTCCGGCCGTCGGTCCGGGCTCG
>NZ_JBSGZJ010000280.1:0-9546 GCF_053610925.1 Streptomyces sp. NPDC054847
GGCGCGGGGGGGCGCGGGGCGCCCCCCCCCCCCGGTTTCGGGAAGGGGCGGGTGGGGGAAGGTCAGTCGTCCGCGGGCTCGGGCGTGACCGACGCCGTCTTCGTGTCGACCGTCAGGCCGCGCTCGCGCTCGTCGGCACCGTCCTCGCCGAGTTCGACCTCCCAGCGGCCCGCCCCCTCGTCCTCGAAGTCGACCGACGTCACCGTCGCCCCCGGGTGGGACCTGAGCGCAGCCTCCACCGCCTCGCGGGCGTCCACCGACGCGCCGCGCAGGGCGTCGCGGTCGTCGCGGTCGTCGTTCTCCGCCTCGGCCTTGTCCTCTCGTACCGCGCCGGTCCGCACGTCGACGTGCAGTTCGTGCTCGCGGTCGTCCTTGCCGAGGACGTCCACCTCCCAGTGACCGTCCCCGTCGTCGTCGAGGTCGACGGAGCTCACCACGCCCTGCGTGTGCTCGAGGGCCGCGGCCATGGCCTGCGCCGCGGTGACGGACCCGGCGGGGGCCGCGGACCTGTCCTCGGACGCGTCGTCGCGGTCGTCGCGGTCCTGGACCGTGACGGGCACCGAGCCCGCCGCGGCGGGCGAAACGTCGTCGTCCGACACCGCCGCGGCCGTGTACGTACCGCCGCCGATCAGCACCGCCGCCGCGAGGGTCGCGATGACAAGCTTGCGCTTCATGAGGTTCTCCCGAGTCGTTGTGCCGAGTCGTGCTGCTGCGTCAGCAACGGGATCCACTCTTGCCGCGCCATGCTGAACGCAGCCTGAAGCCGCCTGAAGAGTTCTTCAGCTTCCGTTTGCGACCCTGGGCGCATGAGGTTGCTGATCGTGGAGGACGAGAGGCGGCTCGCGCTCTCCCTCGCCGCGGGCCTGACCGCCGAGGGTTATGCCGTGGACGTCGTCCACGACGGACTCGAGGGCCTGCACCGTGCCACCGAGGGCGTCCATGACCTGGTCCTGCTCGACATCATGCTGCCGGGCATGAACGGCTACCGGGTCTGCGCCGCTTTGCGCGCCGCCGGCCACGACGTGCCGGTCCTGATGCTGACCGCCAAGGACGGCGAGTACGACGAGGCGGAGGGTCTCGACACCGGCGCGGACGACTACTTGACCAAGCCCTTCTCGTACGTCGTCCTCGTCGCCCGGGTCAAGGCGCTGCTCCGGCGTCGCGGCAGGGCGGGCGGCTCGCCCGTGCTGACGGCGGGCGACCTGCGCGTGGACACCGCCACCCGCCGTGTCCACGCGGGCGGTGAGGAAGTCGCCCTCACCGCCAAGGAGTTCTCGGTGCTGGAGCACCTCGCGACGCGTACCGGCGAGGTCGTGGGCAAGCCCGAGATCCTCGAGCACGTGTGGGACTTCGCCTACGAGGGCGATCCGAACATCGTCGAGGTCTACATCAGCGCCCTGCGCCGCAAGCTCGGCGCGGACCGCATCCTGACCGTGCGCGGCGCCGGATACCGGTTGGTGGCGGTGGAGTCGTGAGGTCGGTCCGGGCCAGGGCCGCGCTGGGCGCCGGCCTGGTGGTCGCCGTGGCGCTGATCGCCGCCGGGACCGCCGTCCTGCTCTCCCTGCGGGCGAACCTGATCGACAGCACGGATCTTCAGGCCGAGGTCGCCGCCCGTGACGTGGCGTCCCAGATCGCACTCGGTGTGCCCTACGAAAAGCTGGAACTGCCCGACGAGGACGACGAACGCCCCGTCCAGGTCGTCGGCGACGACGGCCGGGTGCTTGCCGTCAGCGAGCATCTTCAGGCCGTCTCCGGGACCGGCAGCGCGGACGTCCGGCCCCAGGCGCCGCCGCGTGACGGCGACGGCGACGATGACGACGACCCCGGCCGGGGAGAGGTCTCCTCCGACGATCCGGGGTTCGCCTCCGGAACCGCCACCGTGGACGGCGACAGCGCCGATTACCGCTTCGCCTCCGTCGAGGTCCGCCTCGACGACGACCGTACGGCGACGGTGTACGCGGGGGCGCCGCTGACCACCGAGCAGGACGCGGTCACCACCGTGCGCGACGCGATGCTCATCGGCCTGCCGCTCCTGCTCGCCGTGGTCGGCTCGGTGACATGGCTGGTGACCCGCCGTGCGCTCGGGCCCGTCGAGGGCATCAGGCGCGAGATGGCGGCCATCACCCGCTCCGAGGACCTTTCGCGGCGTGTGCCTGAGCCGGACTCGGGGGACGAGGTCGCGAGGCTCGCCCGTACGACGAACGAGACCCTGGCCGCCCTGGAGGCTTCCGTGGAGCGACAGCGCCGATTCGTCGCGGACGCCTCGCACGAACTGCGCAGCCCCATCGCCTCACTGCGCACACAGCTCGAAGTGGGCGCGGCGCACCCGGAGTTGCTGGATGTGCCCGGCGCGGTGGAGGACACCGTGCGGCTCCAGCAGCTGGCTGCGGACCTGCTGCTGCTGGCACGGCTGGACGCGGGGGAGCGGCCGGGATCGGCGGCTCTGGATCCGGCGCAGCTGCTGACGGAGGAGGTGGCGCGCAGGGCCGGCGACCGCGTGCCGGTCGAGCTGGCGGTGACACAGGGGTTGCAGGTGGCCGGTTCCCGCGCCCAGCTGGGCCGGGTGATCGGCAATCTGCTCGACAACGCCCAGCGTCACGCCGTCGCCTCGGTCACCGCTTCCGTCCGTCGGGAGGGTGGCCGGATCGTGCTGGCCGTCGCCGACGACGGCGCGGGCGTGCCGGAGGAACAGCGTGAGCGGATCTTCGAACGGTTCGTACGGCTCGACGACGCACGTACCAGGGACGAGGGCGGTGCCGGCCTCGGCCTGGCCATCGCCCGCGATGTGGCACACCGCCACGGCGGGACCCTCAACGTCGGCCGTTCACCAGCCGGCGGGGCGGTGTTCGAACTGGCCCTGCCGGACGCGGCCCGCGGTTAGCGTCGCCGGCGGCCCGGCGCGAGGACGCGCGGGGCTCTGCCGCCGGACGCTGCCGCTAGAGCTTGCCGCGCCGTCCGCGCAGGTGCTCGGCGACCGGGGTCAAGGACTCCCGCAGTTCGGCGAGTGCCTCCGGCGACAGCAGGTCGATGAAGTGTTTGCGGACGGAGGCGACGTGGTGCGGCGCCACCTTCTGCATGGTCGCGACGCCTTCGTCGGTGAGCACGGCGTACAGTCCGCGCCGGTCGGACTCGCAGTTCTCCCGCCGGACGAGGCCGGCGCTCTCCATACGGGTGACCTGGTGCGACAGGCGGCTCTTGGACTGCAGCGTGGCCGCCGCGAGGTCGCTCATCCGCATCCGCCGGTCCGGGGACTCCGAGAGGTTCACCAGGATCTCGTAGTCGTTGTTGGTCAGGCCGAACGGCTGGAGGTCCTTCTCGAGCTGGTGCATCAGCAGCTTGTTGACTTCCAGATGCGTGCGCCAGGTGCACTGCTCGTCATCGGTAAGCCAGCGAGTGGCCGTCTCGGTCTCCATATATGGATTCTACCTAAGAAGTTGAAAAGCGGACGAAGTCGGGGGGTGTGACGCCTGGCACCCTGCGCACCAGGGGGTGCACAGGGGCGCAGACGTTCGACGTCACACTCCGCAGACTACCGCTCACAGCCCGAAGCGACGCTGGAGGTCCCCCAGCTGGCCGGGAAGGCGCGGTGAGGAACCTTGCTGGCCGGCGCCCCCCGCCGGCCCGTGACCGCCCGGAACGCCGGGCTCCGCCCCGACCACGCCGGTCGCCGGCTCCGGCATCAGCGCCTCGCTCGACTGCAGGAGCACCGTCCCCGCCCCGACGAACTCGAACTGGTGCTCCTCGCCCGACGCGCCGCCGATGCCCGTCAGTGCCCGGACGCCGCCCATGACGCCGGTCATGTAGCCGTGGTCGTAGTGGTGGCAGGGCGACGGGCAGTCCGCCCACCCCACCAGTGCCTGCGGATCCACGCGGACCGGCGGCTCCATGAACACCACGGGCCCGTTCGACGCGGCCACGAACTTCCCGGTGCCGATCAGGGTCAGGAAGCCCGGCACGATCGACTGCTTCAGCGCCAGCGAGGGCTGGTACGCCAGCAGGTTGCCCGCGCGGATCGTGAGGTTGCCGTCGTCCAGGTCGAACGAGTTCACGTCGAAGGCGCGGTCGGCGAGCAGCATCTTGCCGCTGCCCTCCGCCACCACCCAGTCGCTCGCGTGCAGCGGGGAGTGGAACGACGTCCGCAGCAGCCGGTCGAGGCGGCCGTGGCCGATTCCGTTGAAGTCGATGCGCCCGTAGTAGGCGATCATCTTGCCCTTCTGGAGGAACCACTGGGAGCCCTTGAGCTCCACGCAGAAGGTGTACGCGTTGACGTTGTCGTCGCTCGGCAGCGTCGTCGGGTCGAAAACCGGGGGCGTGCTCACAGCTTCTCCTCCGACGCCTGGACGTACACCGCACCGCTGCCGCTGAGCTCCAGCTGGAACGCCTCACCGGAGCCGCGCCCCACCATGTCGCGCCAGCCGAGCGCCGTGGAGAGTTTGTTCCGCACGTCGCCGTGGTGGGCGACGTACGCCTGCGGGTCCACATGGACCGGCCGGGCGGGGGTGATCGGCAGCTCGATCACACCGCCGTGCGCCATCACCGCGACCGCGCCGTGGCCCTTGAGGGTCGTGGTGAACAGACCCTGGCCCGTCACCTGGCCGCGGACCATGCCCATGACGCCGCCCTGGGAGCCCATGAACATCGTGCCCTGCTGGAGCGCGCCGTCGAAGGCGAGCAGCCGGTCGGCCTCGACATAGAGGGTGTCGCCGGTGAGCTGGATGACCTGGACGTGGTGCCCGCCGTGGCCGAACATCACCGTGCCGTTGCCCTCGACGGTCATCAGCGGCGTCGCCTCGTTCGCCACGCGGCGCCCGATCATCGACGCGAGCCCGCCCTGGCCGCCGGTGATGTTCGGCGTGAAGCTGACGTCGCCCCGGTAGGCGAGCATCGCGCCGCGCTGGCTGAACATCTTCTGGCCGGGCGTCACGGTCGCCTCGACCATCTTGGAGTTGATCTCCCGGAACGGCATCAGACGTCCCCTCCGACGGTGTTGCGCTCGCTCGGCTGCACGTAGACCAGCCCGTCACCCTCGAAGCGGATCTGGAACGCCTCGCCGCCGCCCTCGCCGAGGAAGGTCCGGAACGTCACGCCGGACTGGAAGTCCTGGCGCAGATTTCCCTGGTGGGCGATGTAGGCCCCCGGATCGACCGAGAGCGGGTACTGGGGCGTGACGCGCAGCGCCACGGCGGTGCCGTCCGACATGATGGCCGCCTGGCCGGTGCCCTCGACGGTGGTCGTGAAGAGGCCGTTGCCGCTCGCGCCCCCGCGCAGTCCGGTGAAGGTCGTGCCGGTGCGCAGTCCGCCGTCGGTGCACAGCAGATTGCTCGACTCGACGTAGAGCTTGTCGCCGTGCAGTTGCACGAGGTTGATCTCGCTCGCCCGGTCGGCGAAGTAACAGGTGCCCTGCCCCTTCACCTCCATCATGGTCATCTGCTCGCCGGTGAGCCGGCGGGTGACCATCCCCCGGATGCCCTCACCGCCGCCGGACATCTTCTTGAAGGCCATCTGGCCGTCGTACGCGACCATCGACCCGTTCTTCGCTCTGACGGCGTCACCGGTCATCTCGACCGCGAGCACCTTGCTCCCCTGGAGCCGAAACGTTGCCACGGGCCGACGTTATCCGGTGAAACCTGCCCCGAACAGCGTCCTCGGGGATGATCCGGACCCTGACAAAGACTTCGCAAAGTGGCCTGCCACAATGGTCGGCGAGCTTGTGCATGCGTTCACAAGATCCATGCCCCCCGACCATCCCCCTCGCCACCGAAGGTGACCCGTGGACATCAAGACCGCCTCCTCCCTCCACCGCCTCCGTCTCGTCTCCGCGCCGGAGGCCGTCTCGTTCCTCCTGCTGCTCGTCTGCTCGGTCCTCAAGCGCACGACGGACTTCAACGCGGTCCCGGTCATGGGTGCGATCCACGGTCTGCTCTTCGTCCTCTACGTGCTCTTCTGGCTGGACGCGTGGAACCGCACCAAGTGGGACCTGAAGACCGCGGCGCTCTACTTCGTCCTCTCGGTGCTGCCCTTCGGCGGCTTCTTCGCCGAGCGCAAGCTCAAGCGTGAGGCCGACGACGCCGTCATCGCCTCCCGCGCCCGCCGCGAGAACGTGGTCGACGCGTGATCGTCGCCTTCTCCGTCACGCCCCTGGGAGTGGGCGAGGACGTCGGCGAGTACGTCGCCGACGCGGTCCGCGTCGTGCGCGAGTCGGGGCTGCCGAACCGCACCGACGCGATGTTCACGTCGGTCGAAGGCGACTGGGACGAGGTGATGGACGTGGTCAGGCGCGCGGTCGCCGCCGTCGAGGCCCGTGCCCCCCGCGTCTCGCTGGTCCTCAAGGCCGACATCCGGCCGGGCGTCACCGACGGGCTCACCTCCAAGGTCGAGACGGTGGAACGCCACCTCGCGGACTGACCCCTCCCTGTGCCGCGAAGCCCCCGGTCGTACAGCGGCCGGGGGCTTCGCCGTACCCCGGGTCCGGTGACAGCGCGCCCCCGGCTAACCTCTGTTTTGAGCAGTCGCTCAAAAAGGGCTGGACCAGGGGGCGGGATGAGGCTGTACGTCGAGACGCGGGTCCGCGTCGGCATGGAGACGCTGTGGGACCGCACGCAGGAGCCGTCCCGGCACCAGCGGTGGGATCTGCGCTTCACCGAGATCGCCTACCTGCCGCGCCCGGACGGTGAACCGCAGCGCTTCCGCTACGCGACCCGTGTGCTGCCCTTTCTGACGGTCGCCGGCACCGGCGTGAGCGCCGGCGAAAGACGCCGCGACGGCGACCGGGCCTCCGCACTGCGCTTCGCCTCGCCGCATCCGCTCTCCTTCCTGAAGGAGGGCAGCGGCTACTGGCGCTACGTCCCGACCGACGACGGCATCCGCTTCCTGACCGGCTACGACTACCGGCCGCGATGGGGGCGCTTCGGCGCGGCGGCGGACCGTCTCGTCCTCCGTCCCCTGATGGGCTGGGCGACCGCATGGTCCTTCGACCGGCTGCGGCTCTGGTGCGAGAAGGGCATCCGTCCCGAGCGGCTGCTGGCGCACGCCCTGGCCGAAGCGGCCGTACGGCTGCTCGCCGTCGTCCTCGCCGCCGCGTACACGCCCCCGGCCGTCGCGGCCGTGACGGCCGCCGCCGCCCTGTTCCTGCCGCCCTCTCCCGTCACACCCGCGGCCCGGCGCTGTCTGCGCACCCCGCCGGCGCGCACGTCGGAGCCCGCCCTCCTCGGCACCCTGGAGCACTCATGACCTCCATCTTCCGCACCGCCATGGGGGAGACCTTCGAACGGCTCCACCCTCAGCTCCGGCGGCGCTTCTCCGTCGGGCTCGACAGCGGCGAGGCCTGCACGGGGCACGGGGTCATGGACCGCATCTGGCACGGTCCCGCCTTCGTCAAACCGTTCCTCGCGCTCGGCGGCAGCCGCAACATCCTCGTCCCCCGCACCGGCCGCGACGTCCCCTTCACCATCGAGAACGTCCCCTACGCCGACTCCCACGGGCGTGAGACCGTCACCTTCGTCCGCACCTTCGCCCTCCCCGGCGGGCCGCGCCGGTTCGACGCCACCATGGTCCTCGCCCCCGAGGGCGACCGCGTGCTCGACTACCTCGGTACGCATCAGCACCTGGCCAGCGATCTCCATCTGTCCGCGGAGCCGGACGGTTCGCTGCTCATCCGCTCCGGTGAGCACCGCTTCCGCGAGGGACCGGTCGACGTCCGTGTGCCCGGCCTGATCGGCGGCGACGCCGAGGTCCGTGAGTCGTACGACGACGCCACGGACCGCTTCCGTATCCGGGTGCGGGTGACCAACCGCCGCTTCGGGCCGCTCTTCGGCTACGAGGGCTCGTTCACCGCCCACTACCGCGACGTACGCTCGCACGGGGTGCGCGCGGGGCTGCGCCCGGTACGCGAGGAGATACGGGCGTGAGCCAGGAGACCAGGCGGAAGCTGCTGGAAGGGGCTCTGCGCACCCTGACGGAACAGGGCTTCGCCAAGACCTCCGCCCGCGCCGTGGCCGCCGCGGCGGGCGTGAACCAGGCGCTCGTCTTCTACCACTTCGGCTCCGTCGACGAACTGCTCGCCGCCGCCTGCCGTCACGGCGCGGAACAGCGCGTCGCCCGCTACCGCGACCGTCTCGCGGCGGTCACCACCCTTGCCGAGCTGCTGGAGTTCGGCCGCCGGATGCACGAAGAGGAGCGGGCCGGCGGTCATGTCGCCGTCCTCTCCCAGCTGTTGGCAGGCGCCCAGACCCACCCCCGGCTCGCACCCGCCACCGCCGCCGGACTCGATCTGTGGATCGCAGAGATCGAGAAGGTGCTCACGAGGGTCCTCGCCGGGACCCCGCTCGCCGAGTTCACCGACCCCGCCGGACTGGCTCGTGCCGTCGCCGCCTCTTTCGTCGGTCTGGAGCTCTACGAGGGCGTCGACCCCGACGGGGCGGAGCGCGCCCTGGACGCCCTCGTGCAGCTCACCCTCCTGGTCGCCGCCCTCGACGAACTGGGGCCCGTGGCGCGGCGCGCCGTCCGGCACCGCCTCGGGCGGTCCGCGCACCGGTGAGGTCCGCACGGCGGGGGCGGCCGGAGCGTTGGGCCGAAAGACTGAATCGACCGAAGAGCGAGACAGGGCTGACCAGCATGTGACCAGTCGGTAAGGTCGGTGCCGTGCCGAAGCCGCTCAGCCTTCCCTTCGATCCCATCGCCCGCGCCGACGAACTCTGGCAGCAGCGCTGGGGACCCGTGCCCTCGATGGCAGCGATCACCTCGATCATGCGCGCGCACCAGATCCTGCTCGCCGAGGTCGACGCCGTCGTCAAGCCGTACGGCCTGACCTTCGCCCGCTACGAGGCGCTGGTGCTGCTCACCTTCTCCCGAGCGGGCGAGCTGCCGATGTCCAAGATCGGCGAGCGGTTGATGGTGCACCCGACGTCGGTGACCAACACCGTGGACCGGCTGGTCAGGTCCGGCCTGGTCGACAAGCGGCCCAACCCCAACGACGGCCGCGGCACGCTCGCGTCCATCACCGACAAGGGCCGTGAGGTGGTGGAGGCCGCCACCCGCGACCTGATGGCGATGGACTTCGGCCTGGGCACGTACGACGCGGAGGAGTGCGCGGAGATCTTCGCGCTGCTGCGTCCGCTGCGGGTCGCGGCCGGCGACTTCGAAGAGAAGTAGGTCACGCGCCCCGCGGGACGACCGCCGCGGCCGCCCGGTTACGCTCGATGCCATGAAGGCGAATGTGCTTTTCCGTTACCGGGTGATGGCGTACGTCACCGCCGTATGGCTGCTGGTCTTCACCGTGGCGATCGTCGCCAAGTACGGCTTCGACACCGGCGACACCATGCTGATCTCGCAGGTCCACGGCGTGCTCTTCATCATCTACGTCGTCTTCGCCTTCGACCTGGGCTCCAAGGCGAAGTGGCCGTTCGGCAAGCTGCTGTGGGTACTGGCCGCGGGCTGCATCCCCTTCGCCTCGTTCTTCGTCGAGCCGAAGATCACGCGTGAGGCGCGCGCCCTGATCGCCGGTGACGCCGCCCCGGCGACGGCCGACGCGTAGCACCCCCGAAGCGC
>NZ_JBSGZJ010000281.1:0-9518 GCF_053610925.1 Streptomyces sp. NPDC054847
GCTGATCAGCCGTCGAACACGACGTCCGCGGCCAGCGTGCCCCAGAGGCTGTCGAACCACGTCTGCGACTGGGCCACGAACGCCTGGTCCCGCCGTCCCCCGCCGGACTCGAAGGGGAAGAGCGTCGAGTCGCTGCCGAGGGCGTCGAAGATCCTCGTCTCCGCACCGGCGATGCGCTCCGTGCGCTCATGGACGTTGTAGTACGCGAAGAGCGCCTCCGCGCCGTTCAGCAGATAGAGCTTCACAGGCGGCGTGAAGGGCAGCGTCCTCAGCGTCACCTCGACGTCGATGCCCCGGGTCGCCAGGGCCTCGAGGCTCAGCAGCAGTCCCCGCCCGTGACCGTCGCGCCGCACCTGCCAGTGCCGGTGCACCTTGTCGTCGTCGGCAGCCCCCTCCGCCGGCCGCGGGAAGGCCAGCCTCATGTCGTGCGCCGGCACGAGGACCCTGACGCGGACGCTTTCCGGCGTCGCGATCTCCCGCGCCTGGACCCGCCGCAGCGGTTCGGCGAGGGCCTGGTTGAGGGTCTCCGTGGTGAGACAGACCGCGTCGACCCGCACGTTCGGCGCCTCGAACGCCTCGACCAGACGCGGTCCCAGCGCGGCGGCCGTCGTCCTGGGCGTCTCCTCCGCATCCCGCTGAGGCGGGACGGAGACCCGGGCGGGCGCGCCCTTGCCGCCCTCCGTGATCAGACCCGCGTCGCGCAGCAGCTCCAGCGCCTGGCGGACCGTGCGCCGTTCGACGCCGAACTCGGCGGCAAGCTGTTCCTGCGTCGGCATCCGCTCACCGGCTCTCAGCAGACCGGTACGGATGCGATCGGTCAGGACCTCTGCCACCTCACCGTACGAGGGCTTGCCCCGGGCGGCCACTGCCTGTTGCTCGTGGGTCACACCTGAACGCTACAACTTCACCGCGCATGGCGGGAGTTACCAGGGACTTGTTTATCTATCTTGGCCAACCGGGGACAACTTCTACAAGTTGGCTGCCAACTCGGCTGACTTCGTCCACAACTCCCCCTTTTGAGCGTGAGGAGAACAGCCGTGCCTCTGGTGTCCCTGGTCGTCGAGCAGTACGTGCAATGGCGCTTCGGTCTCACGGCCGCATTCGGCCTGGCCCTGCTGACCATCGGTCTCAGGTCCGAGAACTCCACCTGCGCCACCATCGGCGGCTTCCTGCTCGTGGCCCCCGCGCTGACCGCCGGGGCCTGAGCGCGATGCCGTAGGCCCGCCCGCCGAGATCTCAGAACACGTCCGGGCACCAGGGCCGGCGTCCCGTACGGAACAGCAGGTCCGCCCGCGCCACCGCACCCGCGGTGTGCTCGTCGATGCGGCCCAGGGCCGCGAGGCGGGTCGCGGACTCGTCACCCAGGCAGAGCGTGGCCAATTCCCGTACGTCCAGGGTCAGGTCCGGCGACTGCGAAGAGGGCGTGCAGGACGCGCCCGACGGCGACGCGTCCAGCCGGAAGCGGCCGGACGCCAGCGCCGAGTCGTCCCGCACGTCGAGCACCAAGGCTTCCGAGCCCTGGTACGTCCGCGCGGTCAGCACGGCCGGGACGTCCAGGAGCCGCAGCCACAGGAAATCCGCCTGCGTGACGATCCGCGCCGCACGCGGGTCGGGCAGCAGGTGGGGCAACAGGTCGTCCGGGGCGCGTCGGCCGGAGCGGACCGTGGTGATCCAGTCGACCGAGCAGACGAAGCGCCACAGGGCGCGCTCCGCGGCCGGGCTCAACGCGATCATGTCGCGCACGGCGGCCGTGTTGAGCGGCTGCTTGCCGTCGCCCCACTTGTCGTCCGCCGAATACGTCAGCAGCCCCTCGACCGTGCCGTCCGGCGAGCGGTACACGGCGTAGAACGGCTCCGTCCACGGATGCGCGGGAAGCTGCGCCAGGCCGGTGTTCACCCGCCACCAGCGCTCGTCGCGGTCGACGACGCCGTGCTGCGTGGCCGCCAGCCGCTGATGGAGTTCCGGGCCGAGCTTGCGTACGTCGTCACCGTCGACCAGGTCGATTCGGCCGCCGTCGTCCGGGCCCGCGGCCCGCGGGTCGAGGCCGGCTCGGGGCACGTCCACGGACCACTCGGCAGTGGTGGTGGCCGGGCCGTAGCCGTACCGGCCGTAGATCGGGTACTCGGCGGCGATCAGCGTCGAGACGCTGTCGCCGCGCTCCTTGGCCTCGGCGAGATCGGCGTCGATCATCCGGCTGAGCAGGCCCCGGCGGCGGTGCGTCGGGGAGACCGTGACGTTGGAGACGGCACTCGCCGCGAGCCGTGCGCCGCCGACCGTGGTGAGCTGCTGGGCGAAGGAACGGTACGTCGCCACACACCGGCCGGCGTCGAACGCGCCCCTGACCCTGCCGAGGTCCGTACCCGCCCGGCGGTCGGCCACTTCCTCGTCGGTGACCACCGGCGGCCGGAGAAAGCCCGTGGCCAGCGCCCTGAGCCAGTCGGGGTACTCGGACTCGGCGATCAGGCGCGTTTCGACAGTCATGGACACCACGCTAGGCGGGCGGACAAAGCCGCCGCATCCGGATTTCCGCCGCCACGGGCGTCAGAACGCCGCCCGCACCGACCCGACCTCGACGCCCCCGCCGAGCAGCGGCAGGTGCCCGATCCGGGCCACCACGGGCGAATCCACGCCCATCAGCGTGAGCGTCCGCGCCAGCACGGGCCCCAGCGCCCGGGTGGAACCGTCGTCGATCTTGAACGCCAGCGCCCGGCCGTCCGCCAGCGCCACCGCCTGCACCGCCTCCGCACCCATCTTGGAAAGCGTGCCGGGCACCTCGCGCATCAGCCAGGTGTCGGGCCGGCGGGTACCGGCGACGTACTCCGGGTGGGCGCGCATCGCGTCCGCGACGCGGCGCTCTGCCGAACCGGGCGCGGCGAGCACGAAGTGCCGGAAGGCGCGGGCCAGGCCCGTCAGGGAGACGGCCATCAGCGGTGCGCCGCAGCCGTCCGTGCCGACGGCGCCGACCGGTTCGCCCGCCGCGTCCTCGACCACCGTGCGGACCAGCCGCTGAAGGGGGTGGGCGGCGTCCAGGTAGCCCTTGCGGTCCCAGCCGTTCACGGCGCAGACCGCGAGCATGGCGGCGTGCTTGCCGGAGCAGTTCATGGCGACCTTGTCGCGCACCTGCCCCGACGCGAGGTACGCCTCGGCCTCCACCGGGTCGAGCGGCAGGTCCGCCGGGGTCAGCAGCTCGTCGGCGGTCAGCCCGTGGCCGGCGAGCATCTTGCGTACGAGCTCGAGGTGGAAGGCCTCGCCCGAGTGACTGGCCGCGGCGAGCGCCAGGCGCTCCCCGTCGATGTCCAGCCCGGCCCGCAGCACGGCCGCGGCCTGCATCGGCTTGTTGGACGAGCGAGGGAAGACGGGCAGCGACGGGTCACCGAGCGCCAGTTCCACGCTGCCGTCCGCGGCCAGGACGACGAGCGATCCCCTGTGCCGGCCCTCCACGAAGCCGGAACGCACCACCTCGGCGAGGACCGGGGCTATGGCGGCGGCGTGGCTGGAGGAGGACGAGGAGGACATCGGCGGCCTTCCGGGGCAGGGGATCCGCCCACCGGAAGGATCGCTTCACGTGAGCAGGTCGTCTACTTGTGCTTCGCCTTCACGGTACCTGCGGGCGATCTCGGCGCTGCAATCGTCGGCCGTCCGCTGGAGCAGCCGGCGGCGGTGCGAGACCTGCTGCTCGTAGCCCAGCAGCCGGCCCATCGCCGTGTGCAACTCCTCGTCCGTGCGGGCGTCGAGGTCGGAGAGCTGGACCTCGTCGAGCATCTCGGAGGCGAGCCGCCGGTACTCCTCGCCGCGCGGTGTGGAGAGCGTCACATGGCGGGCGGAGGACCCGCGTGTGGACGGCGGGTCGGCGAGGATCTCCGACAGCCGGTCCACGACCAGCCGGTCCACCACCGGTGTCCCGGGTGCGTCGCCGGCCGTGCCCGGGTCCTTACGGCGGGCCAGCTCGGCCCGGAGGATGTCGATACGGCCCTGGACCAGCCGCCGCACATAGCTGAGGTCGGCCTCGTCGCGCTGCGAGTCCCGGCGCAGGGTGCGCAGCTCGGGCAGGCGCAGCGCGGTGAGGTCGTGCACCGGGTGCGCGGGCAGTTCGGCGCCACTGCGCTGCCGCGGCGGGCGGACCGCGGAAGCGGAGTGCGGCCGGATCGGTACGGGACCGAGCGACTGCCCGGCGCCAGAAGTGCTCATGTGCGTGTGTCCGTCCCCTCGACCGGTGCATGGTCCTTCCCGGGCCCGGAGGGCCGAGGGGTTGCACCGCCTTCGTGCATGGTGCCACTCCGATACGTCCCCTTGCAGGCGCATCGCACCCGTTCGGCCCTGAATGGCGGCCCGGACGGCCCCGATAGGTTGCTCCGTATGCGAGCAGTGGTACAGAGGGTCGACGGCGCGAGCGTCGTGGTGCCCGGCGAGTCGGGACCGGAGACCGTCGGTGAGATCACCGGCGAAGGGCTGTGTGTGCTGGTGGGGGTCACGCACACGGACACCGAGGAGAAGGCGGGGCAACTGGCCAGAAAGCTATGGTCGGTTCGTATGCTCGAGGACGAGAAGTCCTGCTCGGACGTGGGCGCCCCCCTGCTGGTGATCTCGCAGTTCACCCTCTACGGGGACGCCCGCAAGGGTCGCCGCCCCACATGGAACGCGGCGGCCCCGGGCCCGGTGGCCGAGCCGCTTGTCGACGAGGTGGTGGCGCAGCTGCGGGCGCTCGGCGCGCACGTGGAAACGGGCCGGTTCGGAGCGAAGATGCGGGTCTCGCTCACCAACGACGGCCCGTTCACCGTGCTGATCGAGGTCTAGGGCTCTCGTTCGGACCGGCCCCGGCGGCGGTCGTCGGCGCTACGGCTCGACGACCGTCTCCTGCGCGGCCGCCGTGTCGCCGGCCAGCAGCTCGGCGTCCACCGGCACGTTCCGCTTCACCAGCGCGAGCGCGATCGGCCCCAGCTCGTAGTGGCGGGCGGACGTCGTCACGAAGCCGAGCTGGCGGCCCTCGGCCCCGTCGGAGGCGAGGCGGACGGGGGTACCGGGCGGGGGCAGGTGCACCTCGCTGCCGTCCAGGTGGAGGAAGACCAGGCGGCGCGGCGGCTTCCCCAGGTTGTGGACACGCGCGACGGTCTCCTGCCCGCGGTAGCAGCCCTTCTGGAGGTGCACGGCGCTGCCGATCCAGCCCAGCTCGTGCGGGATCGTGCGGTGGTCGGTCTCGAACCCGAGACGCGGACGATGGCTCTCCACCCGCAGCGCCTCGTACGCGAGGATCCCCACGGCCGGCCCTGCCTCCCCGGCGAACGCCTCGAGGCCGGCGCGCGGCAGGAACAGGTCGCGGCCGTACGCCGTCTCCCGTACGACGACGCCTTCGGGCACCTCGGCGATGGACCCCGCCGGCAGGTGGACGACCGCGAATTCGTCGGTTCGGTCGGCGACTTCGGCCTTGTAGAAGAACTTCATCGACTCCAGGTAGGCGATGAGCGCCTCGCGCGTGCCCGGTTCGACGTGCGCCCAGACCGTCTCGCCGTCGTCGACGAGATACAGGGCGTGCTCGATGTGACCGTGCGCGGAGAGGATCAGCGCCTCCGTGGCCTGCCCGGGGGACAGCTCGCTCACGTGCTGGGTGAGCAGCAGATGCAGCCAGCTCAGCCGTTCCTCGCCGGTGACGGTGACGACCCCGCGGTGCGACAGGTCGACGAAACCCTTGCCGTCGGCGAGGGAACGCTGCTCACGGAACAGGTCGCCGTAGTGCGCGGCGACCCCTTCGTCGCGCCCTTCGGCGGGGACCGCGCCGGGCAGGGACAACAGTGGGCTGGTCGATGACATGGCCCCAGCCTACGACTCGGCTCCCGCGGCCTTCGCCGTGCAGTCCTTGCAGCGCCCGAAGATGGCGAAGTGCTTCATGTCCGTCTCGAAGCCGAACGTCTCACGCAGCTTGGCGGTGAACTCCGCGGCGACCGAGACGTCCGCCTCGATCACCTCCGTGCAGTCCCGGCACACCAGATGGAGGTGGTGGTGCCGGTCGGCGAGATGGTAGGTGGGCGCGCCGTGCCCGAGATGGGCGTGCGAGACGAGGCCCAGCTCCTCGAGCAGCTCCAGCGTCCGGTACACCGTGGAGATGTTCACTCCGGACGCGGTCTTGCGCACCTCGCCGAGGATCTCGTCCGGCGTGGCGTGCTCAAGGGAGTCGACGGCCTCGAGGACAAGCTGGCGCTGCGGGGTCAGCCGGTAGCCGCGCTGCCGCAGATCGCTCTTCCAGTCGGTGCTCACCACGCCCCCAGTGTAGGCAGCGCGCACCGTCCGGCGGCCGTCCGGTGCGAAGAGGATGTCCTGCCGGCGGAGTGCCGTGTCCGAGAAAGAGCCCTACTTGAAGAAGGCGATGCCGTCGTCGGGCAGGTCACCGAGGTCCTTCGCCCACGACTCGACCTGCTCGGGGGTGACGACCTTCTTCAGGTGCGCCGACATGTACGGGCGCAGCGACACCTCGGGGGTGGCCTTCTCGCCCACCCACATCAGGTCGCTCTTCACGTAGCCGTACAGCCGCTTGCCGCCGCTGTACGGGCCGGAGGCCGCGGTGCGGGCGACGGCGTCCGTCGCCAGGTCGATCTGCGGCTTCTGGTGGGCGAGCTCGCCGTACCAGATCTCCACGATGCCCTGGTCACGGACCATGACGACCTCGACCTTGCGCTCCTTGTCGATGCGCCAGTAGCCGGACTCGCTCTCCAGCGGCTTGACCTTGTTGCCCTCGGTGTCGAGGACCCAGGAGTGCGAGACGTACTCGATGAAGTCCCGGCCGTCGTGGCTGAAGGTCACTGACTGGCCGAAGTTGCACTTCTCGGCGCCGGGGAAGTCGGCGACGCCCGCGCCCTCCCACGTGCCCAGCAGGAACGCGAGGGGGACGAGGTCCGGGTTCAGGTCGGACGGGATCTCGATCATGAGCAGCTCTGTCGATCTCTAGGGTGTCGAGTGGTACGGGTCCCGAGGGTACGGGTGACTACCGCTGGCCCTGGTACAGCTTCTTCACGGTCAGACCGGCGAAGGCGAGGACGCCGACGCAGACCAGAACCAGCAGAGCTTCGAAGAAAACGATCACGGGGTGCTCCTCGAATGAGCGTGGAGGCGAAAGCGGGCCGGGCCCCAGCTTAGTGGGCGGGTGCCCGGCCCGTTCTGTGAGGTCCGCGTCAGCCGAGCAGCTGGTTCTGCAGGACGACGGTCTGGTGGAAGGGCACGAGCGGGGCCTCACCCTTACGGGAGACCACGACCAGGGCGACGATGTCGCCGGCTGTCATGTCCGCGTGCCTGACGTGGACGGGCCCGCGGGGCGTGGCCTCGTCGTATACGTAACGCTCCGTGGAGGCCACCTTGGCGTCGTTGCCGTACCCCTGGTCGTACGAGGCCATCTCCTCGACGTCCACGAGTCGGACCATCGTGTCCGGCGCACCGCCGAGCTGAGCGCGGAAGTAGTTCCCGGCGAGTGCCGAGGTGTGGAAGCGAAGCAGGAAGATCCGCACCGATGTGCCGTCGGACATCGACCAGCCGCGCGCCGCGATGTGGCGCAGGCCGCCCTCGGTGAGGTGCTCGCGCAGGTCTTCCCTGCTGTCCTCGGCGTACTCCTGCAGATACCGCTCGACCGGCACCCTGCCGCGCTCGCCCCGCAGAGTCGGATCCGCCGTGGCACCCGTCGGCGCCGGAAGCAGCAGCTGCTCCAGGTCCGCGTAGTGGATCTCGCCCGGGTTCTCCTGGACGAAGGGGAGCGGGGCGCCGGGCGGCAGCACCGGCTTGGTGAGCTTCGGGTAGTCCCAGCGTCCGTCGCCCAGCGTGGACAGGCCGGGCACCTCGGTGCGCTCCTGGGAGGCGATACCGAAGGCCGTGCCGGTTCCGGCCGCGGCGAAGACGAGCACGGCGGCCGTCCAGCGCAGCACAGCCCGTACCTTCCGCCGGTTCCGCGGGGCGGGGGACACGGCGGGCGCCGGGAGCAGCGCTTCGGACTCGGGCGCGGACTCGGGTGCCGTCGTAACGGCGGTCTGGTCGGTCACACGGACTCCCCGGGCGAAGCGATGTGGTCGAGCTGGTCGCGGAACATCTCCGCGATGGTCCCCGTGGGCAGCGACTCGGAGCCGTACGCGTAGGTGGTCACCAGGATCTCGCCCACATGGGCGGTGCAGACCATGGCGTCCAGCTCCAGGTCGTCGTTCTCCGGCAGCAGATGGCACACGGCCTTCGGATGCCCCTTGACCTTCGGGCCCTTCCGGAACACCCCGAGCGCGTCGGCCATCTCCTTCCGGATGTCCGCCATGTCCCGGACCGCCTTGCTGTTCTCCATCTGCGCCAGCCGGGTCTCCACGATGTACGTTCCGTCGATGTCGCGGTAGCTGCGTGCGGCGAGGCCCTTGACGCGGAGCTTCTCGACGGCCTTGTCGTGCCGTTTGCGCTGCGCGCTCGGCAGGCCGCGCGATCCTTGCTTGAACAGTGCGACGGCGCGCTCGGCGCCGAGCGAACTGTCGTTGCCGTACTCGTCCATGTCCGGACCCGCCACGTACCGGACCGACAGGGGCAGCAGCTGGGCGGCCAGTCCGGTGGGCTCCGCCGCCGGGAAGTCCAGCTCCGGATGCTCGGCGGGCTCCGCCCAGATGACGGTGGGCGCGCTGCGGTCGGCGCGCTTCAGGGCCGACCAGCCCCAGGCGCCCGCGCCGGCGAGAAGGGCCAGGCTCACGGCCGTGGCGACGAGCGCCACCGGCGGTCGGCGGCGGGGGCTGCCGGGGGCGGTCCGCTCGGACTCGGGCTGCTGCGGCTCTGCGTGCTCGGCCTGCTCGGCCTGCTCGGTCTGCTCGGTCACAGTCGCTCCAACTGACGCTTGGCGAGCGACTTCAGGTCCTTCTCGTCGACCGGTCCCGAGTTGTTCGCGTACTCGATGATCATCACGACATCACCGCGCCAGGCCACCGCCCGGCCCTGGTACAAAGGCTCGTATCCCGCCTCGCGCAGGGGTTCGTCGAAGACGTACGTACGGGCGTTGCTGCTGCCGGGCACGGGCTCTCCCTCGTTGCCCGCCCAGTCGTCGTCGCTCATGTACGCCTGCTGACCCTCGCCGAACCGCTCGGCGTTGATCTCCGTGGTCTCCCGGAACTGCACCAGACTGATGTCGACGTAGACCTTCCCGCCCTGCGACCAGCTGACCGTCGCGGCCCGGCGGAAGTCGTGCTCCGCCAGGTCCTCGAACATGTGGTCCTCGTCCTCGAACCAGGTCGCGAAGGAGAAGAGGTCCTCCAGCTGGGCCTCCTGCTCCTCCTTCGCGCCCTTGGGCCGCGGGACCAGCAGCTGACGGAGATCGCCGTCGGTCTTCACCCAGCGGTTCACGGACACCGACCTCGCGGTGGTGTCGCTGCCCGCCCGGACAGGTTTCGGGGTTTTGATCTCCGGCTGCGAGAGCACCGGCAGCGGTGTGGGCTCGCGGTGGTACTGAACGGTGTAGCCGGTGGCCGCTCCCGTCACCACGCCGAGCGCCGCGGCGGCCGCGATCAGCGACGCGGTCCGGCCGC
>NZ_JBSGZJ010000282.1:0-9511 GCF_053610925.1 Streptomyces sp. NPDC054847
GGTACAGACCAAAATCCAGCCACAACCCGTGCGAGCGTCGCTCGCTTCCCCCACGTCGGGTCGATCCTCCGTGCCACACAGAAGGTGACCTACGTGAAGAACCGCTCGCTCGCCCTGTCCGCCGCGCTCGTGTGCGCCGTCACGCTCGTCGGCTGCGGGCTGGTCCCCGGCGGTTCACCCAAGAGCACCGTGGACATATGGCTCATGAAGGACAGCGTCTCCGACGAGTTCCTCGAGCGTTTCACCACCGAGTACGAGAAACAGCACCCGTCCGTCGACCTGAAGGTGACCTTCCAGGAGTGGACCGGCATCGGCAAGAAGGTCATGGCGGCGCTGGAGAGCGACGACGCCCCCGAGGTCATCGAGGTCGGCAACACCCAGGTCGCCCAGTACGCGGAGAGCGACGCGCTGCGCGACCTGACCCTCGAATCGGTCCGTGACCTCGGCAGCGAGGACTGGCTGCCCGGTCTCGCGGAACCGGGCAGCATCAACGGCTCCCAGTACGGCATCCCGTGGTACGCGGCCAACCGGGTCGTCATCTACAACAAGGACCTCTTCGCCCGGGCGGGCATCACCGAGCCGCCCAAGGACCGTGCCGAGTGGCTGGAGATCTCCGAGAAACTGGACGGCCCCGGCCGGCAGGGCATCTACCTCTCGGGCCAGGACTGGTACACCCTCGCGGGCTTCGTCTGGGAAGAGGGCGGGCAACTGGCCGTCGAGCAGGGCGGGAACTGGGAAGGCGCCCTGCACTCAGAGGCGGCCCTGCGCGGCATGGACTTCTACAAGCGGCTCCAGTCGCACGGGAACGGGCCGAAGGACGCCGACGAGGTGACGCCGTCCCAGACGGACGTCTTCGCCAAGGGCGACGTCGCGCAGATCATCGCCGTGCCGAGCGCGGCACCCCTCATAGAGAAGGCCAATCCGGCCCTCAAGGGGAAGCTGGGCTTCTTCCCCGTACCGGGCAAGACGTCCGAGGCCCCCGGCGCGGTCTTCATCGGCGGTTCCGACCTGATCGTGCCCGAGAACGCGCGGGAGAGATCCGCCGGCGTCGAGGTGGTGAAGGCGCTCGCGAGCGAGGAATGGCAGACCGAGCTCGCCCTCACGATGAACTACGTGCCCAACAAGACCACGCTCGCCGGTGTCATCGAGGGCAGGGAGGGCACGGCCGCGATGGCCGCCGGCGCCGCGAAGGGCAGGGCCACTCCCAACTCGCCGCAATGGGCCGCCGTCGAGGCCGACAACCCCATCAAGCCGTACATGACGGCCGTCCTCCAGGGGCAGGACCCGGCGCGCGCGGCGCGAGCGGCGTCGGACAGGATCACGGCGGCGCTGCTGCCCTGACGGGACGGGCGGATCCGAGGTCGCGTGTCGACGGCAGCGGTCGACGGCACCCGGACCCACCGGGACTTGGATCGACGGCAGCGGTCGACGGCACCCGGACCCACCGGTGCTTGGATCGACGGCAGCGGTCGACGGCACCCGGATCCACCGGTGCTTGGATCGACGGCAGCGGTCGACGGCACCCGGACCCACCGGTGCTTGGATCGACGGCAGCGGTCGACGGCACCCGGACCGACGGGCGCGCGGCCCCGTGCTAGGGGAGCGGCGGCATCCGCTCCGCCGCGCATTGCCCGGCATTCAGCGTCCTCACATCCGCTCTCCGCCGGGCGGTCATGTCGAATCCAGCCGGCCACGGAAGAAACAAGGAGCCGGGCCGCCGCACCAGCGGTCCGTCCCCTCCGTCCGGCACAGGAGACCGCCATGCCCGCATCGCCGCTCGTCGTCCCCGCTCCGCTGCCCGCACAGCCGACCGCTCCCTTGCCGCCCCAGCACGAGCAACCCCGGTACGTCGTCTCACTCGCCCGCGACCAGGAGGAGGTGCGCGCCGCGCAGCGCCTGCGCCACCAGGTGTTCGCCGGGGAGATGGGAGCCAGGCTCGACGGACCCGAGCCCGGTCTGGACTCCGACGCCTTCGACGCCTACTGCGACCACCTGCTCGTGCGCGAGGCGGACACCGGTGAGGTCGTCGGCACCTACCGGCTGCTGCCGCCCGATCGAGCCCGTGTCGCCGGCCGCCTCTACTCCGAGGGCGAGTTCGACCTCACCCGTCTCGACCCGATCCGCGACGACCTCGTCGAGGTCGGGCGCTCCTGCGTCCACCCCCTGCACCGCAACGGCGCCGTGATCGCCCTCATCTGGGCCGGTCTCGCCCGCTACATGACCCGCACCGGCCACAACTGGCTCGCGGGCTGCTGCTCGATCCCCCTCGCCGACGGCGGCGTCCTCGCCGCGGGGACCTGGGACACCGTGCGGGCCAAGAACCTGGCGCCCGAGGAACACTGGGTCACCCCGCACAAGCTGTGGAACGCGGAGGGCGTCGCACGCCCCGCCGGCCGCACCGAGCTGCCGCCGCTGCTGCGCGGCTATCTAAGGCTCGGCGCGTGGGTCTGCGGGGCGCCCGCCCACGACCCCGACTTCAACGTCGCCGACCTCTACGTCCTGCTGTCGCTGCGCCGCACCGACCCGCGGTACCTGCGGCACTTCCTCTCCCTCGCCCCGGTGCGATGAGCGCCTGGCTGCCCTGCGCGCCCTGCACACCCGAGGGCTGCGCGACCCACCACGGGCCCGTCGCCGGGCCGCTCAAGGCCCTCGCCCGGCTGCTGGCGGGCCTGGCGACCGTGGGCTGCGGCCTGCTGCTCGCCCCCGTCGCGGGCCTCCTCGGCGTCCTCCTCGGCGCGGCGTTCCGCCACCGGCTGACCCGTCTCTGGTCGCGCGCCGTGCTGCGGGCGTTCGGCGTGCGGGTGAGCGTCGTCGGGCTGCCGCACGACCTGCGGGCCTCGCTGGTCGTCGCCAACCACATCTCATGGCTGGACATCCCCCTGGTCGCCTCGGTCCTGCCGGGACGGATGGTCGCCAAGAGCGAGGTCCGCTCATGGCCGGTCCTCGGGCCGCTCGCCGCCCGCGGCGGCACCTTCTTCCTGGAACGGGACCGGTTGCGCGCGCTGCCCGCCGCCGTGGCGTCGATGGCGGGCGCACTGCGCGGCGGGGCCCGGGTCGTCGTCTTCCCGGAGGGCTCCACCTGGTGCGGGCGGGGCCGGGGACGGTTCCGGCCCGCCGCGTTCCAGGCCGCGCTCGACGCGGGCGCCGCCGTCCAGCCCGTTCGCGTCACCTACTCGCCCACCGGGGCGGCGGCGTTCGTCGGCGACGATCCGCTGCTCGCGTCCCTGTGGCGGGTCGCGGCGGCCGAGGGGCTCACCGCGGAGGTCCGGCTGCTGCCGCCGATCCTCCCGGGGAGCCACCCCGACCGCCGCTCACTGGCGCTGGCCGCTCAGCTCGCCGTCGCGAGCGACAGCGCGAACCTGCCCTCCCCGTCCGTCCACCAGTGCGTCATATCCATTCCCGCACGCGCGAGTTCGGTCCGCACACCGTCCTGACGGAACTTCGCGGACACCTCCGTCCGCAGTTCCTCCCCCTCCTCGAAGGGCACCACCAGATCCAGCTCGGGAATCTTCACCGTGAGGGCGGAGCGGGCCCGCAGCTGCATCTCGATCCACTCGTTGTCGCGGTCCCAGCGCGCCACATGGTCGAAGTCGCCGGGATCCACGTCCGCTCCGAGCTCCCGCGCCAGCACCGCGAGGACGTTCTTGTTGAACTCGGCGGTGACGCCCGCGGCGTCGTCGTAGGCGCGCACGAGCACCGACTCGTCCTTCACCAGGTCCGTGCCCAGCAGCAGGAAGTCGCCGGGATTCAGCATGGCCCGCACGGACCGCAGGAAGAGCGCCCGCTCGCCCGGCAGGAGGTTGCCGATCGTCCCGCCGAGAAACGCGACCAGCCGGGGCCCCGGCGTCACGGGCAGCTCCGGCCCGCGAGTGAAGTCGGCGATCAGGGCGTGCACGTTCAGGCCCGGATGGTCGGCCAGCAGGGCCTGCGCCGCACCCTTCAGCGCGCTCTCGCTGACGTCCACGGGCACGTAACTGTGCAGCGAGGGCAGGGCGTCCAGCAGGAAACGGGTCTTCTCGGACGAGCCGGACCCGAGCTCCACGAGCGTGCGCGCCCCGGTCGCCGCGGCGATCTCCGGCGCCCGTTCGGCGAGGATCTCCCGTTCGGCGCGGGTGGGGTAGTACTCGGGAAGCCGGGTGATCTCCTCGAACAGTTCGCTGCCCCGGGTGTCGTAGAACCACTTCGGCGGCAGTGTCTTGGGCGTACGGGTCAGTCCGTGCAGCACATCGGCCCGCAGCGCGGCGTTGGTCGCGTCCTCGGGCAGGGTGCGGGTCAGCAGGAACGGGCTCACTCGGTCGGCTCCTTGAGCTCGGTCAGCAGGACGTCGGCGCGGGTCGCGGTGAGCAGCGTCCGGTCCGGCACCTCCTGCCACAGCGGATCGTCGTCGTACGGTTCCGAGGCCACGACCGTGCGCCGGCCGGGCTCGGTGAGGTACCAGAGGGTGTCGCCCCAGGCGGTCGCGGCGATCATCGTGCCGTCCGTCAGGAGCAGGTTCAGCCGGGACCCGGGCGCGGCCGCGGCCGTGTCCCGGACGGTGTCGGCGAGTGCCTGGGCGGGCGAGTCGCCCGCGCGCAGCCGGCGCAGCGCCAGCGCCCACAGCAGCGCCGAGTCGTTGCGCGCCTCCATCGACAGCAGTTCCTCCGCCGGCAGCGCGGCGGAGAGCGGGCCCATCGAGGCCGGCCAGCCGCGCACCGCCCCGTTGTGGCTGAACAGCCACGGCCCGGAGGCGAACGGCGCCGCCGCGGCCTCGCCGTCCGCGCCGGGTGCGGTGGCGTCCCGCACGGCGGCGAGCACCGCGTGGCTGCGCACCACCCGCGCCAGGTCGGTGAAGGACAGGTCCGCCCAGATCGGCCCCGCGCGCCGGTACCTGGCCGGAACCGGGTCGCCGTCCGCGTACCAGCCGACCCCGAAGCCGTCCGCGTTGACCGTGCCGTAGCGCTGCCGGCGCGGCGCCCACGACTGGCGGAACAGGCCGTGTTCGGGCTCGACGAGCAGCGCCCCCAAGGGCTCTGGCCGTCCCAGGAAGGCGATATGACGACACATCAGAGGCCGCCCCCGTCCGGGCCGGCGGGCTGCGCGTCCCGTGCGGTGCGGAAGCCGGAGAAGATCTGGCGGCGCACCGGCAGGTCCCAGTTGCGGAACGTGCCCCGGCAGGCCACCGGGTCGACGGCGAACGAACCACCGCGCAGCACCTTGTGCTCGCTCCCGAAGAACACCTCCGAGTATTCGCGGTAGGGGAACGCGACGAACCCCGGGTAGGGCAGGAAGTCGCTCGACGTCCACTCCCACACGTCGCCGATGAGCTGCCGTACGCCCAGCGGCGATTCTCCCTGCGGATAGCTGCCCGCAGGGGCGGGCCGGAGATGGCGCTGGCCGAGGTTGGCGTGCGCCTCCGTCGGGTCCGCGTCGCCCCACGGGTAGCGACGGGCCCGGCCGGTCTGCGGATCGTGCCGGGCGGCCTTCTCCCACTCGGCCTCGGTCGGCAGCCGCCGGCCGGCCCAGCGCGCGTAGGCGTCCGCCTCGTACCAACTCACGTGCAGCACGGGCTCGTCGGGCGGGACTTCCTCGGTGACGCCGAACCGGCGGCGCAGCCAGGTCCCGCCCTCACGGCGCCAGAACAGCGGCGCGCCGATGTCGTGCTGCCGGATCTGGTCCCAGCCCTCAGCTGCCCACCAGCGGCGCTCGTGGTAGCCGCCGTCCTCGATGAACGCCTGGTACTCGCCGCAGGTCACCGGGGTCGTGTCGATGTGGAACGCGGGCATGACACGCCGGTGGGCGGGCCGTTCGTTGTCGAGCGCCCACGGCTCGGTGGACGTCCCCATCGTGAACGCCCCGCCGGGCACCAGTACTTCCCGCGGCAGCGGACCGATGGCATGGGCGGGCGGCTCCGGCGCGGACAGGGCGGGCGGCCCCTTCCGCAGCTGATGGGTGATCAGCATCGTCTCGTCGTGCTGCTGCTCATGCTGGGCGATCATCCCGAAGGCGAAGCCGGCGTCGACGAGCGGACCGCCCTCGAACGCGGTGCGCTCCAGGATGTCCAGCACCCGGCCGCGCACGTCGGCGGCGTACACCCGTGCCTCCGCTGGCGCCAGCAGCGGCAGGGAAGGACGGGCCGCCCGGGGATGCTCGAACGCGTCGTAGAGGGAGTCGATCTCCGGCCGGAGCGCCTCCCCCTTGCCGACCTGGCGCAGCAGCCACTGCTCCTCCTGGTTGCCGATATGGGCCAGGTCCCACACCAGCGGTGACATCAACGGCGAGTGCTGGGCGGTCAGGTCACGGTCGTCGACGCAGGATGTGAGAGCGGCGGTGCGGTCACGGGCACGGGTCAGCGCATCGAGTGCCAGACTCCGCAACTGGTCGGTCATGTGCCGGGCTCCTTCACCACGGAGGCGATCAGGTCGTCGGCGGGGCACCGGCCCCGCAGTACATGGCGTTCGTTGAAAAGGGCCACCTCGTCGAGCACGGTCGTCGACGCGCCGAGGCGTACCAGCGCCTGCAGGGCCGCGCCGAAGCACGCCACGGCGGCGCTCCGCAACTCCTCGTCCGCCGGCCCGTGCCGCGCCGCCGCCGTCCACAGCGCGTTGCGCGGCGCGGCACCGGCGCCCATGGACTCGGCCAGCGGCTTGAGGGAGCGGTACACGGTCTCCGCCGCCTCGGGATCGTCGAAGAGCGCGGCGGTCACCGCGAGCGGCACCATCCAGCCGTTCTCGCCGGGCTGCGCGTCGATCATGCGCAACTCCAGGTGCCCGCGCGGCCGCACGGGCGGGAACAGCGTCGTCAGGTGGTAGCGGAGGTCCTCCTGCGTCGCCGGACGCGGTCCGCCGGAGCGCAGCCAGCCCCGGAAGGTCAGGCCCTCGGGGAGTGGCCACGCCCCGTCCGGCATCCGTACGCACATGACGGGTGCGTCCAGCGCGTGCGCGGCCCACGCCGCCCGCGGCTCCGCCTCCAGGGGAGGCGCCATCGGACGCACGGGATCCAGGACGTTCCACACCGCCTGCCGCGTGGAGCGCCAGCCCGTAGGACGCCCGGCCAGCATGGGCGAGTTGGCGAAGGCCGCCAGCAGGACCGCGCCCAGGAGATGGGCGAGCCGCCAGCGGCGGCCGTGCCCGAGCGGGCCCGGCTCCTCCTCACCGGTGTCGAGCGACACCTGGACAGAGGCCGTGCTGCACATCATGGAGCGGCCGTAGGGGCCGGAGCGGTCCAGGCATCTCTCCATCGCGTCGTAGCGCGGTTCATGGAGGATCCGGCGTGGCGGGTGCCAGGGATCGAGTCCCATGCCGTTCAGAGTGAGGCCTGCCGGACGGAGGGCCGTTCGTACGGCGTCCAGATCGGCGGCTGTGGAGTCGATGCACTCCATCAGGGAGGCGGCGGGGCGCGAGCTGAGTTCCAGCTGGCCGCCGGGCTCGAAGGTGAGTACGGAGGTCAGGGGCAGGGCGCGTATGTCGTCGAAGGCGCTCCTGAGGCGGTCGGGTGCCACGGGTTTCCCGGGCTGCTCACGGTCATGGACCAGCCATTCCACCTCCACGCCCAGGGTGCGGGGCGGACCTGTCTTGAAGCAGATACATCGGAGCAGGTCCTCGGCCTCGTCCTCGGACATCGGACGGCTGAAGTCGCCCGTTCCCGCTCGGTGCATGATCGGCTCCTCCTGTCGAAGGGACTTCTGTCAACCTAAGGCCACCGCTGCGGGTCCGCACAAGAGTGCCCCTGAGGAGCGAAAATGTGTTTGCCGCCGTCACCTGGGGTTCCCGATGATGTCGGGCATGAGTGCACGACTACGGGGAATCGCCAAGCAGACCGAGGAGATCGTCGGGGCCGGGGGGTACCGCCTTCCTGACGGACGCGAGGTACGGATCGGTCAGCAGCTCGCCACCGCACTGGCGGGCACACGGATGTACGGACCGGAGCCCCTGGCCGTCTCACCGGACAGGGACCGGATCACCCGCTTCGAGGTCACGGGCGAGAGCAGCACCGAGGCCGCCCAGCGGCTCACCGGCGCCGGGGAGGGGCCGGTCGCCGTCCTGAATTTCGCCTCCGCCCGTAATCCCGGCGGCGGTTACCTCAACGGCGCGCAGGCCCAGGAGGAAGCGCTCTGCCGGGCGTCCGCCCTGTACGCCACGCTGCTGCGCGTGCCCGAGTTCTACGAGCACCACCGGTCGGAACGCAGCGTCTTCTACACCGACCGGGTGATTCTCTCGCCCGGTGTGCCGGTCTTCCGCGACGACCGGGGGCGGCTGTTGGAGCAGCCGTTCACGGTCGGCTTCCTCACCTCTCCCGCACCCAACGCGGGAGTCGTCGCACTCCGCACACCGGGCGAGGTCCACCGCATCCCCGCCGCGCTCGCGTCACGGGCGGAACGGGTCCTGGAGACCGCGGTGACCGGCGGCTACCGCCGTCTCGTGCTCGGCGCCTGGGGCTGCGGCGTCTTCCGCAACGACCCCGCAGCCGTCGCCGGCGCCTTCCAGGCCCTGCTGACCGGGGGCGGCCGGTTCGCCGGCCACTTCGAGGAGATCGTCTTCGCCGTGCTTGACCGGGCAGGCACCTCGCCGACGCTCGCCGCGTTCCGACGTGCCTTCGCCGACCGGACCGGCGCCGCCGGGGCTCAGCTCCAGCCGTAGCGCTCCCGCAGCCGCCGCACCACACGGTCGAACCGCGCCCGGTCCAGCGCGGACGCCTCACGGCGCATCCCCGTCTCGTGCACCCGCAGCACCCGGTCCAGATCCACCCACGACTCGCGTCCGGCGCCGTCCCACGGCCCCACGCCGATCGGCACCCATTCCCGGTCGTGGTCGTGGGGCTTGCTGGACAGCTGGACGGCCAGCAGCGTGCCGGCCGCCTCCCTGGCCACGACCAGGACCGGCCGGTCCTTGCCGCGGCCGTCGTTCTCCTCGAACGGCACCCACGTCCAGACGATCTCGCCCGGATCCGGATCGCCGTCCCGGTCCGGCGCGTACGAGGTGCGGACCGGCCCGGCGCGGAGGGGATCGGCCTCGGTGGTGGCGGCCGGGCCGCTGCTGCCGGGCGAATGGACGAAGACGTCGGAGCGCGTGGAGCCGTGCGGTCCCCGCGGGCCGGGCGAAGGGGCGGTGGAATGCGTCATCCGGTCACGGTAGTGCCCACCGGGCGACATGCGGGCGCGGCGGTGGGTGTCTAGCGTCGCCTGCATGAACACACAACCGCAGCGCTTCGGGATCATCGTGGTCCCCGAACACGTCGAAGGGCACAATCCCGCCACGCTCCCCGAGGATGTCATCCGCTCCGCCGTCGTGGACTACACGGGAGAGCTGGGCGCGTCGGGCTTCCCGCGTTACGTCGGCGACGGCGTCGAGGTCGACATCGACCCGGAGACCCGCGCGGTCGAGGCCCTGCTGGTGGACGGCGCGGAACTGTCGCTGGGACTGGTGGCGCGGGTGGTGGACGCGGGGGAGGCGTAGCGCCGCCCTTCGAGCATGCGCTCCCGCCCCGCACCGACGGCCGCGCCGGTGCGCGAAAGGCGAACGGCCGGGGTCCGGCC
>NZ_JBSGZJ010000283.1:0-9474 GCF_053610925.1 Streptomyces sp. NPDC054847
GGGCCCGCCGGGGTGTCCGGAAGTAAAGCGTCGCGACTCGCGTGAAGCGCGGTGAGGACAGCCATTCCGGACACCCCCCTCCGGAGGCCCCGCCCCCCGCACCACCCACCGGCGCAGCCACCCCCCGCAAGGGGCAACGCAACAGGGGCCGGGCCACGCCCAGCAGGGCGACGCGCAACGAAGCCGGGCCACGCCCCCAAGGGCGGCACCACCACCGGAACGCCCCGCCCCGCAAGGGGTAACGCAACGAGACCCGGCCCTCCCGCAGGGCGACGCACAACGAAGCCGGGCACGCCCGAACGCACCAACCACCCGGCCGACGGCGACGCCCCGCAGGGGCGACACGGCCCCGCACCGGCCACCCCCGCCGGAGGCCACCAACACCTGGGTCGGGGCGCACCCTGACAAAGCAGTGGCCCGGCCGGACCGACCGGCCCCGGACGGCCGCCAGGGACCCGGGGGCGCCGCGCCACCGGGTCGGGTGTGCCGCCCGCTCAAGGGCTACGCGCTTATGGGGCGTTGCACCCTGATCGACTGCAGCAGCCCGATCGCGATCCACACCGCGAACATCGACGTGCCTCCGTACGACACGAACGGCAGCGGCAGGCCGGCGACCGGCATGATGCCCATCGCCATGCCGATGTTCTCGAACGACTGGAAGGCGAACCAGGCGATTATCCCGGCGGCCACGATCGTCCCGTAGAGCTCGGTCGTCTCGCGCGCGATCCGGCAGGCGCGCCACAGCACGATGCCGAGGAGCACGAGGATCAGTCCGGCACCGAGGAAGCCGAGTTCCTCGCCGGCGACGGTGAAGATGAAGTCGGTCTGCTGTTCGGGCACGAACTGCCCGCTGGTCTGGTGGCCGTTGAAGAGTCCTTCGCCGTACAGCCCGCCGGAACCGATCGCGATGCGCGCCTGGTTGGTGTTGTAGCCGACGCCGGCCGGGTCGAGTTCGGGGTTGGCGAAGGCGGCGAAGCGGTTGATCTGGTATTCGTCGAGCAGTCCGAGCGCCGTGACGGCGATCGCGCCTGCCGCTCCGGCGCCGATGAGGCCGAAGACCCAGCGGTTGGACGCGCCGGAGGCGAGCAGCACGCCGAGGACGATGACGACCATGACCATGACCGAGCCGAGGTCGGGCATCAGCATGACGATGATCATCGGCAGGACGGCGAGTCCGAGCGACTTGGCGACGGTGCGGTGGTCGGGGTGCACCTGGTCCCCGGCGTCGACGCGGGCCGCGAGCATCATCGCCATCCCGAGGATGATCGTGATCTTCACGAACTCGGAGGGCTGGAGGGAGAAGCCGCCGCCGAGCTGGATCCAGGCGTGCGCGCCGTTGATGGTGGCGCCCAGTGGGGTGAGGACGAGCAGCACGAGCACGACGGAGAGCCCGTAGAGGAACGGGACGGCGCCGCGCAGGGTGCGGTGGCCGAGCCAGATGGTGCCGACCATCAGTACGAAGCCGATGCCGGTGTTGAGCAGGTGCCGGACGAGGAAGTAGTACGGGTCGCCCTGGTTGAGTTCGGTGCGCCCGCGCGTGGCGGACCACACGAGGAGCGCGCCGACCAGCGAGAGCGTGATCGCGGAGAGCAGCATCGGCCAGTCGAGCCTGCGCACCACGGAGTCACGGGCGGTGAGCCTGGTCCAGACCCCGCCGCGCTCCGGGCCGTATCCCGGGACGGAGAAGCCGCCTGCGCCTGTCATGTCTCAGTCCCTCCGCGATGCGGGTGTTCCCGCGAGCACTGGTTGGGCGTCCTGCGGCTTCGGAGGAACGTAGGGCTTGACCTCGGGGGCGTCGATCGAGCCGTCCGGGGAGATCTTGGGCAGGGTCTGCTGCGGCTTGGGCAGCAGGGCCCGCTTGAGGTCCTGGTTGCCTTCCTTGTCCAGGCCGTACATCGCGTCGTAGATGTTGCGTACGGCGGGACCGGACGCGCCGGAGCCCGTACCACCCTGGGAGATCGTCATGACGATCGTGTAGTCGTCGGTGTAGGTGGCGAACCACGAGGTGGTCTGCTTGCCGTAGACCTGCGCGGTGCCGGTCTTGGCCCTCATCGGGATCTTGTCCTGGGGCCAGCCGCCGAACCTCCATGCGGCGGTGCCGCCGGGCTCGACGACGGAGCGCAGGCCCTTGTCGAGGTCCTTGATGGTTTCGGCGTTCACCGGCAGCTTGCCGTGGGACTTGGGCTTGATCTCTTCGATCTTCTTGCCGTCGGGGCTGATGACGGCCTTGCCGACGGTGGGGTTGTAGAGGGTGCCGCCGTTGCTGATGGCGGCGTAGGCGGTGGCCAACTGGACGGGGGTGATGAGTACGTCGCCCTGGCCGATGGCGAAGTTGATGCTGTCGAAGGCCTTCAGCTGGTTGCCTTCGAGGCAGCTCTCATAGGCGATCTGCTCGACGTAGGAGCCGCCCTTCTTGCCCTGCTTGCACCAGGAGTCCTTGTTGGCCGCCCAGAAGGCCTGCTTCCAGTGGCGGTCGGGGATGCGGCCCTTGACCTCGTTCGGGAGGTCGATGCCGGTCTCGGACCCGAATCCGAAGTCATGGGCGGTCCGGTAGAACCAGTCGTGGGCGCCCTTCTTGGGCTTGAGGCCGCCGTCGCGCTGCCATTCCTGGTGGCCGAGCCGGTAGAAGACGGTGTTGCAGGAGTACTTGAGGGCGTCTCCGAGGGTGATGGGACCGTGTCCCTGGGACTCGAAGTTGGCGAAGCTGCGGTTGCCCATGCTGTAGGAGCTGCTGCAGTTGTAGAGGTCGTCGAAGGCGTAGCCGGCCCGCACGGCCGCGCTCGCCGAGACCACCTTGAAGACGGAGCCGGCGGGTGCCTGGCCCTGGGTGGCCCGGTTGAGCAGCGGGTAGTTCGAGTTCTTGCCGGTGAGCTTGGCGTAGTCCTTGGCGGAGATGCCGCCGACCCAGGCGTTGGGGTCGTAGTCGGGCTGGGAGGCCATGGCGACGACCCGGCCGGTCTTGGCCTCCATGACCACGACGGCGCCCGCGTCGGCCTCGTACGGGCGGCCGGTGATCTTGTCGGTCTCTCCCCGGACGGTCTTCATCGCCTGGTGGAGTTCGTACTCGGCGACGGCCTGGACGCGGGCGTCGATGCTGGTGACGAGGTGGGAGCCGGGCACGCCCGGGTCCGCCTCGGCCTCGCCCATGACCCGGCCGAGCTTGTCGACCTCGTACGACGTGACGCCGGCCTTGCCGCGCAGTTCCTTGTCGTAGGTGCGCTCGAGGCCGGAGCGGCCGACCTGGTCGGAGCGCAGGTAGGGCGAGTCGCTGTCCTTGGCTTTCTGGATCTCCTCGTCGGTGACGGGCGACAGATAGCCGAGCACCTGCGCGGTCCGGGCCTTGGCGGGGGCCGTGTAGCGGCGTACGGCGGTGGGTTCGGCGGTGATGCCGGGGAAGTCCTCGGAGCGTTCGCGGATCTGCAGCGCCTGCTGGGTGGTGGCTTCGTCGGTGACCGGGATCGGCTGGTACGGGGAGCCGTTCCAGCAGGGCTGCGGTGTCTTGGAGTCGCAGAGGCGGACCTTGTCCATGACCTCCTTCGGCTTCATGCCGAGGACGCCGGCGAGCCGGGTGAGGACGGCCTCGCCGTCGTCCTTCATCTTCAGCAGATCGGTGCGGGACGCGGAGACCACGAGCCGGGTCTCGTTGTCGGCGAGCGGCACACCGCGGGCGTCGAGGATCGAGCCGCGCACGGCGGGTGTGACGACCCGCTGGACGTGGTTGCCGCTGGCCTCGTCGGCGTATTCGTCGCCGTTGCGGATCTGGAGGTACCAGAGCCGGCCGCCGAGGGTGAGGAGAAGGGAGAAGACGAGTACCTGGATGATGACGAGACGGATCTGGACCCGGGGGGTCCGGCCTGTCTCCGGAATGTTGCTCACGCTGCTGCCCCCTCGATCACAGTCGCTTGACTCCCTTGATGCGTCCGGCCCGTGCGGCCCGGGTCTTCGCCGCCTTGAGCCGCAGTCCGCCGCGCTGGTCGCCGATGCGCAGTCCGGTGCCGGAGGCGAGCCAGCCCGCGGCCACGTCGGCGCCGCCGGCGCTCTGGCTCTCGGCGAGCGGATCGTTCTCGCTGCGTCTGGCGAGCCACATGATCAGCGGCACGGTGAACGGCGCGAGGAGCAGGTCGTACACCGCGGCGGTGAACAGCAGGCTGCCCAGGCCGACATGGCGGGCGGCGGTGTCGCCGACGAGGGCGCCGACGAGGGCGTACAGCAGCGTCGAACCGATCGCCGCCGCGACGACGACGGCCATCGGCCCGCTGGAGGACCGCAGTGGTTTGCCGTTCTCCGGGCGGACCAGTCCGGCGAGGTAGCCGATGACGCAGAGGACGAGCGCGTAGCGGCCGGCCGCGTGGTCGGCGGGCGGGGCGAGGTCCGCGAGCAGGCCGGCGCCGAAGCCGATGAACGCCCCGGCCATGTGGCCGTAGACCATGGCGAGTCCGAGGACGACGAGCAGTACGAGGTCGGGCACCGCGCCGGGCAGCTGGAGCCGCGCGAGGACGGAGACCTGGATGACGAGGGCGACCACGACCAGCGTCGTGGAGAGCAGCATCCGGTTGACACGCATGACGGATCAGCTCCTACTGGTCGTCGTTCTGGCCTGTGGCGTCACCGGAGGCGCCGGGGTCGGGCCCGTCGCCCTGGACCTGGCCGTCGTCCTGGACCGGCGCCTCGCCCTCCGGCGGGGTCGCGCCGGGGGTGACGGTGACCGTGACGGTCGGCGTCGGCCTGGGGCCGGCGGGCTTCGGGGGCAGCACGGTGTCGCGGGGATCGGTCCGCGGCGCCTGGACGACGACGCCGACGATGTCGAGCCTGCTGAAGCCGACATAGGGGCGCACGTAGACGTTGCGGGTGAGGTCGCCCCTGGCGGGGTCCACCCGGATGATCTCGCCGACCGGCACGCCGGGCACGAACGGCTTGCTGCCCTGGGAGCCGAAGGTGACCAGCCGGTCGCCCTTCTTCACCTTGGACTTGCCGTTGAGGAGCTGGACCAGCAGCGGCCGGTCGCCCTGTCCGGTGGCGAAGCCGAGCTCGTCGGTCTTCTCCATCCGGGTGCCGACGGTGAAGTCCGGGTCGCTGGCGAGCAGCACGGTCGAGGTGCGCGGGCCGACGGTCGTGACCCGGCCGACGAGTCCCTCGCTGTTGATGACGGTCATGTCGCGCGTGATGCCGTCCTCGGAGCCGATGTCGATGGTCACCGTCCAGGAGAAGCCCTGGGCCGCTCCTATGGCGATGACCTCGGCGCCCTTGATGCCGTACTGGCCGGCGGCAGCCGTTCGGATCATGCCGTCGAGCTGGCGGAGCCGGCTGTTGTTGCGCTCGTCGCTGCCGAGCCGCTGCTTCAGCTCGGCGTTCTCCAACTGGAGCTGCCTGATGCGGTCGTGACGGTCACCGGACTCCCGGACCGCTCCGATCGCGTTGCCGATGGGGTCGACGGCGGCCGCGACGCCGTTCTCCACGGGCCCGAAGACCGACGCCGCGGCCTGCCGTGCACCGTCGACCGGTGACTCCTCACCGCCGCGGATGTCCACCGTGATCAGAGCGAACGCGATGGCGATCAGCAATGCCAGGAGCAGCCGGCTCTCCTTTGTGTCCCTCACGTGCGGCGGCCGTGCCTTCCTCGTAGGAATGGTCGTGTCGGTAGAGCAACGATCCTTCCCCCGTGTCAGGGGCGGGGAGGACCCCATGTGGGGGCCTCACAGCCCCCGTACGGCGTATTGTCCGACCGTCTAACGACGCGGCTGGGCGTCCAGCACCTGCTGGAGCGCCTCGAACTCCTCGACGCACTTGCCGGATCCGAGCGCCACCGAGTCCAGGGGGTTCTCCGCGATGTGGATCGGCATGCCCGTCTCCCGGCGGAGCCGCTCGTCGAGGCCGCGCAGGAGGGCGCCGCCGCCGGTGAGGACGATGCCGCGGTCCATGACGTCGCCGGAGAGCTCGGGCGGGCACTTGTCGAGGGTGGTCTTCACGGCGTCGACGATCGCGTTGACCGGTTCCTCGATGGCCTTGCGGACCTCGGCGGCGGAGATGACGACGGTCTTGGGCAGACCGGAGACCAGGTCGCGGCCGCGGATCTCCGTGTGCTCCTCCGTCTCCATCTCGTACGCGGAACCGATGGTGATCTTGATGTTCTCCGCGGACCGCTCACCGAGGAGGAGGGAGTACTCCTTCTTGATGTGCTGGATGATCGCGTTGTCGAGTTCGTCGCCGGCGACCCGGATGGACTGTGCCGTGACGATTCCTCCCAGCGAGATCACGGCGACCTCTGTGGTGCCACCACCGATGTCGACCACCATGTTGCCGGTGGCCTCATGGACCGGGAGGCCGGAGCCGATGGCCGCGGCCATGGGCTCCTCGATGATGTGCACCTGTCGGGCGCCCGCCTGGGTCGACGCCTCGATGACCGCGCGGCGCTCGACACCCGTGATACCGGAAGGCACACAGACGACGACGCGGGGCCGGGCGAGATAACGGCGCTTGTGGATCTTGAGGATGAAGTAGCGGAGCATCCGCTCGGTGATCTCGAAGTCGGCGATGACGCCGTCCTTCAGCGGCCGGACGGCAACAATGTTGCCCGGCGTCCGGCCGATCATCTTCTTCGCCTCGGCGCCGACCGCGAGAATGCCGCCCGTGTTGGTGTTGATGGCGACGACGGACGGCTCGTTGAGAACGATCCCCCGGCCTCTGACGTACACCAGCGTGTTGGCGGTCCCGAGGTCGACAGCCATGTCACGGCCGATGAACGACATGTTGTTCCCCATGAGGATGCGTCTGGCCTTCCCAAATCGAGCGTTGATGGCTTTTCAGGATGGCGAGGTGAGTGCTGTGGCGTGGAGGCTTACATCGTAGTGCCGCCTGCACGGACACCGCGCGGTGGTCCACCTCTTGTTTATGGTGACGATGCGTCGGAGCGATGCGTTCCCGCAATGCCCTTGCGTATGCCGAAGGGCGACCGAAATTCCATCGGTCGCCCCAGGACAACAGCGCTGTATGGCTGACGTGCTGTCAGAAAAGGCCTGGAAAGGGGCAGGCCTCAGCCTTCTTGGAAGAACAGTTTCAGTTCCCGGACGGCGGACTCCTCGGAGTCCGAGGCGTGGATCAGATTCTCCCGGACGATCGTGCCGAAGTCACCCCGAATGGACCCAGGAGCGGCCGCGATCGGGTCGGTCGGACCCGCCAGTTGGCGTACGCCGTCGATCACGCGCTCACCCTCGACGGCCATGACGACCACCGGGCCGGACAGCATGAACTCCACCAGCGGCTCGTAGAAGGGCCGGCCGACGTGCTCGGCGTAGTGCTGCTCCAGGGTGGCCCGGTCGAGCGTGCGCAGCTCCAGCGCGGCGATCTTCCAGTCGGCCTTGCGTTCGATGCGGCCGATGACCTCGCCCACGAGTCCGCGACGGACGGCGTCCGGCTTGAGAAGGACGAGGGTGCGCTGAGTCATGGTGTGCGGCTCCTTGCAGGCCTGGATGTGTGCGGTCGGGCCGAGATTACCGGGTGTGACGCCGGGGGCGGCACCCGCCCCGTATCCCCGGCGCCAAGGGCCTCGGCCGGCTACCCGGCGTCAGCCTCCGCCGACTGCGCGGCCCACCGGGCCTTCGCCTCGTCGATCTTGCGGCCGTAGTGGATGGAGGCCCACCACAGGCCGCCGAAGAGGACTCCGAGGAAGAACATCGCCGGAACGACGAAACCGCTGGCGATCAGCGCGATCTGCAGCGCCCAGCCGAGCTGGGTCCCGCCGGGGCGGGTGATCATGCCGCACAGCAGCAGCGACAGCAGCATCGCTACGCCGCAGACCGTCCAGACCGCCGCCATCGAGACGTCGTCCGACTTCATGGCCACGAGTCCGGCGAAGCCGATCACGAAGAACTCGCCGATCAGGGTCGACGCACAGAGCGTACGCACGATGTCAGCCCCTCCCCAGCAGCAGCCGGGCCTCGCCGACCGTGATCACGGAACCGGTCACCAGCACGCCGGCGCCGGCGAACTCCGACTCCTCCTCGGCGAGCGTGATCGCCGCCTCCAGCGCGTCGTCGAGCCGCGGCTCCACGACCACGCGCTCGTCACCGAAGACCTCCACGGCGACAGCGGCGAGCGCGTCCGCGTTCATCGCACGGTGGCTGGAGTTCTGCGTCACGACGATCTCGTGGAAGATCGGCTCGAAGGCCTCCAGGAAGCCCCTGACGTCCTTGTCGTCGCTCGCGCCCACCACACCGATCAGCCGGGAGAAGCCGAACGACTCGGTGACGGCGGCCGCCGCCGCCCGCGCGCCCGCCGGGTTGTGCGCGGCGTCCAGCACGACGGTGGGGCTGCGGCGCACGACCTCCAGCCGGCCGGGCGAGGCCACGGTGGCGAACGCCCTGCGGATCGTGTCGGCGTCCAGCGTGCGCGCGTCACCCGCGCCGACGCCGAAGAACGCCTCGACCGCCGCGAGCGCCACCGCCGCGTTGTGCGCCTGGTGCGCGCCGTAGAGGGGCAAGAAGATCTGCTCGTACTCGCCGCCCAGGCCGCGCAGGGTCAGCAGCTGTCCGCCGACCGCGACCTCGCGCGAGACGACGCCGAACTCCATGCCCTCGCGGGCGACGGTCGCGTCCGCCTCGACGGCCCGCTTCAGCATCACCTGAGCGGCGTCCACCGGCTGCTGCGCCAGGATGACGGTCGCGCCCTGCTTGATGATCCCGGCCTTCTCCGCGGCGATCTCGGCGGGAGTGGTGCCGAGCCGGTCGGTGTGGTCCAGGTCGATGGGGGTGACGACGGCGACCGAGCCGTCGATCACGTTGGTCGCGTCCCAGCTGCCGCCCATGCCGACCTCGACGACGGCCACGTCCACGGGGGCGTCGGCGAAGGCCGCGTACGCCATGCCCGTGAGCACCTCGAAGAACGACAGCCGGTACTCCTGGCGCGCGTCGACCATCTCGACGTAGCGCTTGATGTCGTTGTACGTCTCGATGAAGCGCTCGGCGTCGATGGGAGCGCCGTCCAGGCTGATCCGCTCGGTGATCGACTGCACGTGCGGCGAGGTGTAGCGGCCGGTGCGCAGGTCGAAGGCGGAGAACAGGGCCTCGATCATCCGGGCCGTGGACGTCTTGCCGTTCGTCCCCGTGATGTGGACGGAGGGATAGGCCCGCTGCGGCTCTCCCAGCACGTCCATCAGCGCCTCGATACGGGCGACGGAGGGCTCCAGCTTCGTCTCGCCCCAGCGCGTGGCGAGATCCGCCTCGACCTCGCGCAGCGCCCTGTCCACCTCCGGATCCGCCGGGCGGGAAGGCACCTGGTCGGCCTGCGGCGATCCGGCCTGTGCGCGCAGGGTGCGGCTGCCGGCCTCGATCACCGCCAGGTCGGGGTCGCGGTCGGTCTCTGCGTCGACGATCTCGTCGAAGGCGTCGGACTCGTCGAAGGCGTCGGGCTGCTCACTCACGGGTCCAGTCTACGGAGGGGCGCCGACGGATACGGCCGAGGCCCCGGGGGCGTCCCCGG